>LSCM01000141.1 GCA_001577185.1 Cloacimonetes bacterium TCS62
GAAGCCAGTTCAGCAACTTCACTTGGTGTTCCTTTGTACGGATCCAATTTAATATCTTTCATAGCAAAAGTGTGCATTGCGTGTCCCGATTCATGCAGCAGCGTTACCACATTTCTGTGAACTCCTACTGCATTCATGAAAATAAATGGAGCACCGGTCTCCTGTAGTGGATAATTATATCCACCCGGTGCTTTACCTTTTCTATTTTCCAAATCTAACAGATCGGAATTCCTCATCTTTGCTAAATTCTCTCCGAATTCAGATTTTACTTTATCTAATATTTCTATCGCTTTATCAATAAATTCATCTATGGTTTTAAACGGCTTAAGTTTCTTCCCATCCAAGTCTACAGAAGTATCCCATGGCCGTACAGAATCCAGTTCAAGAATTTTCTTACGTCTCTGCGTTTGCTCTTTTAGAAATGGAATTACCTCTTTTTCTACTGCTGCGTGAAATTTCATAATATCGTCAGGAGTATAAGAAAATCTTCCTTTCAATTGATGCATATAGTCACGATAATTATCAAATCCTGCATTTTTAGCCTGTTTAATACGAAGCTTTTTCATCATATCAAAGAGTTTATTGAATTCTTCCTTTTTCTCTGCTATTTTATTTATACGAAGTTCCCAAACTTCCTTCCGCACAGTTCTATCTTGATCTTTTAAAAAGGGAGTTAGTTGAGAAAGTGTCTTTTCTTCACCTTTATACATCACTGTAAGTTTGGAAAAAGCGGCACCGTATTTATTTCCGATCTCCTTCTCTTTAACCTCAAGCGGTATATTTTCTTCTCTAAATAATTCTATATCATTTGAAATAATTCTGTTAAGATGAGAGTATTTTTTTGTATCTAATTCTTTTCGAAATTCACTATCATAAAATTTCTTTTTAAACTTAAAGTCATAAGGCTTCACTTTAGCAACGATTCCACTATAAAATTCATTGAATGCTTTTGAATATTCATCTTTATCAGCATATCTGGTCATTGAGATATAGCGCCAAGCCATCTCTTCTGCAACTATATCGGAAAATTCACCAACTTTTTTCATAAATTCTAGCAATTCACCTACTGAATTTATCTTAGCTTTTTCCATCTTATCTAACTCATGCTTTACTTTTTCCCAATTTGTGATATTGAAATCATTAGCAAAATATACTCTATTCTTTTTTTGAATTGTTTCTGTCGTAATATCCATTTTTATCTCCCAGTTTTTTTATACACAAATTTTCTTTTCCATTTCTGACAAGTTTTTTTTGTTAATAGAAAGTTTTACTTGTCTAAATTTATATAGATTTTAAGTATTCCCTAAATCTTAGGAGAAATGTGCTATGACATATGATAAAATACTTACTCAGATGAAAAAGGATAAAGTTCGATTTATTCAATTACAGTTTACTGACCTTTATGGTTTAGTAAAAAGTTTAACTATACCAATTCGTCAAATAAAGAGTGCTTTCAAGAATGGTGTGTGGTTCGATGGTTCATCGATTGAAGGATTCGCTCGAATCTGTGAAAGCGATATGTATCTTGCTCCGGATATATCTACTTATGCAATAATACCGTGGTTGAATTCCACTAACGGAAATACAGCTAGATTTATCTGCGATATATATACTCCAAATGGAAAACCATTTGAAAGTGATCCAAGATATATCCTAAGAAAGACCTTGAAACAAGCCAAAGAAAAAGGATTTGAGTTTAATGCTGGACCTGAAATGGAATTCTTTCTTTTTAAAACTGAAAATGGCTTTTCTCCATTACCACATGATAAAGGTAGCTATTTTGATCTTACAACTGATGAAGCTTACGAAATCCGCAGAGATATGACTGTTGCTCTTGAAAAGTTTGATATTAAGATAGAAACTGCTCATCATGAGGTTGCTATCGGTCAACATGAAATTTCTTTTAAGTATGAGAAAGCGCTCAAAGCAGCAGATAATGCCATGACACTGAGATTTGTGGTTAAGGCAATAGCACAACAACATGGACTTCATGCCACATTTATGCCTAAACCAATTTCCAAAGTGAATGGCTCAGGAATGCATGTTCACCAAAGCCTGTATAATATAAAAACTAAGGATAATGCTTTCTTTAGCAAGAATGATGATTATAAGCTTTCTGATATAGCTTATCAATTTGTTGCCGGACAGTTAGAACATATTAAAGGGATGTCTTCAATTTTATCTCCAACCGTGAATTCTTATAAACGTTTAATCCCCGGATACGAAGCTCCGGTTTACATTTGTTGGGGTCGAACAAATAGGTCTGCTTTAATAAGAATTCCTTCCTCCTTCAAAGATAACCCACAATCCACTCGTGTAGAGATCCGCAGTCCCGATCCAAGTTGTAATATTTATCTTGCTTTGGCTGTTATGTTAGGTACCGGTTTGAATGGTATTGAGAATAAATGCGAGATTATCGACCCATTAGAGGAGAATCTGTATAATTTCAGTAATAGCAAATTGGAAGAATTGGGAGTTGATATGATCCCGCATAATCTGTGGCAAGCTATTCTAGAGCTAAAAGAAGACTCGCTTATGGAAGAGATCTTAGGTAAACATACTTATGATAAATATATCAATGCAAAAGAAAAAGAATGGAATGATTACAATTTACAAGTCTCTAAATGGGAAATTGATAAATATATGGAAGTGTTTTAAATAAATGAGAAATCCATTTAAAACTTTAAATGTCGTTTTTAGTTTTTTAGGTTCGTTGTTAATAGTTTTAGGGTTTATATTATTAATTCCCTTGGTTATCGTACTGATCTATGGAGAGATAAATTCCGGTTCTAATACAATGTTTGCTTTCACTTTCTCTGCCTTAGTATCACTTGTGATAGGTTGGTTGTTAAAAAGAATTTTTAAGAGTGGTGTACTCAATCCGGTTCAAGCTATTTTTATTTGTAGTTTAGGATGGATCATTGTATCTGCAGTTGGAGCTATTCCATTTGTGATAAGCATTAACGCAAGTTACCTTGATGCATATTTTGAGACTATGAGCGGCTTTACCACAACGGGAATTACGATGTTCACTGGTCTTGATAGTATGCCGAGAAGCATCATCTTCTGGAGAGCTCTTATCCAATGGGTCGGTGGCTTAGGAATACTTACATTTTTTTTAGCAGTTGTTTCACAAGCTGGAGGAACTCACAAATTATTCGGTGCAGAGAGTCATAAAATCGATTCCACAAGACCAGTACCGGGAATGGTAAATACTGTAAAAATTCTTTGGGGTATCTACATCCTATTCACTGTAGTTATTATCTTGGCTTTGATCCTAGCAGGATCTTCTGTTTTTGATAGCGTCTGCCATAGTTTCACAGCTCTTTCTACAGGTGGATATTCTCCCTACGATGCAAGTATTGCTCATTACGGTCAAACAGGGCATATAAACTTCATCTGGATTGAATACATTTTGATCTTTGGTATGTTTTTAGGAGGTACAAACTTCTTGATACATTATAGGGCACTTACCGGGAATATCAAAGCTTTCTTCGATAACACTGAAATGAGATATTGGTTTGGTTTCATCGGATTATTTTCCATTATAATTCTTTTGGAGAGATTTGTGAAACTTGTGCCGGATACTTCACTTCAAATTTTCAGTCCACAGTTTTGGCAGACTTTGGAATCAAACTTCAGGCATACTCTATTCCAAGTGATTTCAGTAATTACAACGACAGGATTTGGTACTATGGATATAGGAAGCAGATTTTTCGGCCATGTTGCACAACAATTATTTCTTATCATGATGATGATTGGAGGTTGTGTAGGTTCAACAGGAGGTGGAATTAAAGTTCTGAGAATCTCGATATTAGTAAAAGTTATCAAACGAGAAATTCATCGATTATTCTCACCCAAACATGCAATAAATTACATAGTTCTTGATAAAAAAGTAGTCGATAAAGATGAAATTTACCGTGTTAGTGGTTTATTTTTTTCTTGGATATTTTTGCTTGTGATTGGCGGAATGATAACCGCATTCTTCTCAAACTTAAATGGATATAGTTCATTTTCCGGTATGTTCAGTGCTTTAGGAAATATTGGTCCATGTTACATCCCGGTTGCAGAAATGGGCCAATTACATCCAGTCATCAAGTTAACTTACATTTTTGGTATGTTGGCTGGACGTCTGGAAATATTACCCGTAATATTATTATTCAGTAG
>LSCM01000142.1 GCA_001577185.1 Cloacimonetes bacterium TCS62
ATGTGGTTTTTAGTGCTCCAATTCCCAATTATTATCTACTTGATTATTAATTGAACCTATTGTCTGTAAATAATCTATCAAAATATTTCGCATATCTTGAGAGGATTTATATAAAATTGGAGCGTCCATTGCTCCAGCAGCATTCATCAACCCACCACCTCCGTTCGCTCTATAACTGTTCATTGCAACGTTGTATTTTTTGGTAAGATCCAATTGTTCATTATTCTTTTCCATAGTGATATTATTGATCCTTCTACCAATTGGTTTGGAAAGCTCTATCTTATAATTGATTCCTTCCGCCATAGAATAGTGATACCCAGCAACTTCAGGATTCTTAATTACTTTTCCATTTTTAATGATATAAAACTTAGTTGATTCCTCCAAGTAACTCTTGATCTGTTTACCAGTCATCTCAACCACAAATAAGTAGTTTTCATAAGGATAGATAGTAAAGACATCTTTGAGCTGAAGTTTACCAGGCTTAAAAATGTAATCTGTTTTAAAGCTAGCAGCGACGGAGATATCCGCTTTTGTTATAGCAAGTTGAGCATCATTTATCAGCTCTACAATGGGAGAATCTTCAAATCGGGATTTCGCACCATAGATTGTATCGTTAACAGTAGCAATATCATTTCTGATATACTCCAAAGTTTTATCATGGTATGGTTGTAACAATTCCATCAATTCTTTATCCGGTTCCAGATCACTCGCAGATTCAACCCAACCTATCTTATTAATAATTCTATATCTCCCATCAGTTTTTTCGATTTTGATCTTTGCAACACCTAGGCATTCACCCCATTTTTTGGCAATAATTTGCAAAGGTTTTTCAGATTCTTCTACTTCTGTTCCGATATCAGGTTTTATCCGGTGAGAATGTCCTCCAAATATAACATCGAATTCAGGAACCTGCTCTGCCACAAGACCGGATGCATTTGCAACCGGTAGCCCCATACTTTCTGATTTATAAGCATCTTCACTCTGTATAAATCCAGCATGAAACAATCCTACTAGAACATCTACAGAGGGTCTTAAAATCTCGGCATATTTTCTAGCTGTCGTCACCATATCTGTCCAGGTTATTCCGGGATAATAGGTTTGATCCAACATAGTTGGGATTCCAGGTGTTGTTAGTCCTATTATTCCAATCTTGATCCCTTTTTTTTCTATGATCGCATAGGGTCTGAAATATGTAGAGCTATCTTTCAGAACCGAATTAGCAGAAAGCCAGGGAAAATTTGATTCTGCTTTAATTCTGTTGTAAACCCCTGGTCCTTGTTCAATTTCGTGATTACCAACAGCAAATGCTTCATAACCCATAATATTCATTGCTTTGCTCATCGGATGTGGTTTATCTGGCTCAATAAAATTATAATACTGTGTAAGTGGAGTTCCTTGAATGGCATCTCCAGCGTCTAGTAAAATGACTTTACTGTGTTTATCCCTAAATTGTTTAACCCTCGTATAAATTTGTGCTAAGCCAATCTCATCCGGCTCGTCCTGATAGTAATTATAGGGGAAAATTCTGCCATGTAGGTCATTAGTCCCCAAAATGTAAAGCGAATCTACCTTCTGAGAAAACAGTATTGATGATATTAAAAATATAATCAACAATAAAACTTGTTTTTTAATTTCCATAGGTAACCTTCATGTAAATCACAAATTTGTAAAATACTGGAATTCGATAGTTCTGCCTTCAGGATCCTTTGTGAAAAAGTGATAAATTGGATAAGTTGAATTCATTTTAGGTTTATCCTCTGCAATATCTTCAAAGATCTCATAAAATCTATCAACTTCATATTTATCATCATAGAAAAACGTGATTATACCATTTGTATCAACCTCATCTCTACTGCAGAACCCAAACAATAGATCTCCGTGAGAAAAAATTATGCAGTCTTTTTGGTCCATCCAGATATCACATTCTACTTTATCAAGATAGAATTTCTTTAACTCCTCTATTTTTTGAGTCTTGAAAAATACGATCCCATTTTTTGTCATTTTTATCACTCCTCAGATTTAGCTTGATATCTCACGATATTAGTTTCAACTATTAGAATATCTTCAAAATCTAATTATTGACAATCCAATTCACTAAACCTTTTGCAGCAAAGATCTCCATGAGTTCAGCTGGAAGCGGAGAAAATTTAAACTCTTTTTCATTGATCTTTACAATACCTTTCTCCAAGTTAACTTCAACTTTGTCACCCTGTGTATAAGCATTTACAACTTCCGGTAGAACAATGATAGGAAGTCCTTGATTGACTGAAGAGCGATAGAAAATCCTGTTTACAGACTTCACAATAACAGCTTTAACACCAGCATGTGCAAGGCCAACAGCTGGATGTTCTCGTGAACTACCGCAACCAAAATTCTCACCAGCAACTATTACATCACCAGCTGTTACTTTTTTTGTAAAATTCTGATCAAAATCTACAAAGAGGTGTGGCATAATGCTTTTTGGATCGGAGCTGAGCACTTGATATGTAAGATTACCGGCAAACATCTGATCTGTATTCAAATTATCTACATCAGCGTAATTCCAGGTACCAGATTCTTTTCTGTTATCATCCAGTTGTATATCAACAGTTTTACTTTGCTCTTTGGGGTAAGGATATTTATCTGAAAAAACTTTACCTCTTGGATCGGTGATCTCACCTTTTATTGCTGAAAATGCAACGCAGGCAGGAGAAGCCAGATAAATCTCGGCTTCTTTGTTTCCCATGCGGCCTTTAAAATTACGGTTAGCAGTAGATATTACTCTATAATCATCTGCAGGAATTCCCTGACCAGTTCCCAAACACGGTCCGCATGAAACAGCCAGTACACTGGCACCTGCGTTCATGAGTTTAGTAGTAATACCTTCCTCGATCATTTGCAGATAAATTTCTTTTGACGCTGGGATCACTAAAAGTTGAAAATCTTCAGCAATTTTTTTGCCGTCCAGAACTTCTGCAGCAATTCGGATATCCTCCAAACGTCCGTTTGTGCAGGTCCCAATGAGACCTTGCTGTAATTTCTTCCCTTGAACTTCAGAAACAGCTTTCACATTATCAACGTTATGAGGTGCAGCAACAAGGGGATAAATTTTACTAAGATCGATCTCAATCTCACTCTCATATTCAGCATCATCATCTGCCCATATTCCGTTTGTGATCTTTTTACCAATGAAATTTTCCAGTACTTCATCTGGTGGAAATACTGCGTTCTTCGCACCCATTTCACTAGCAAGATTAGTCAGCGTCATACGTTGTGAAATCGAAAGCGTTTTTACGCCTTCACCATGAAACTCTATGCTCATATAATTTGCACCAGCTGAACCTATCATTCCGATAATCCAAAGTGAAATATCTTTTGCATAAACTCCTTCACCCAGTTTACCGGTAAGCGTTATCTTCATTGTCTCCGGTACACGGAACCAGGTCTCTCCCCGTTTCCAAATTCCCGCAGATTCTGTTCTGTCAACGCCTGCTGCTAATGCGTTAAAAGCACCTGCGGTGCACGTGTGGCTATCACTTCCCACGATTATCATTCCGGGTTTAGCATGATAACTCATCACCTGATGACAAATTCCTTCACCAACATCATGGAATTTGTTGACACTTTGATCTTTCACAAAGTCACGGATAGTTTGATATTGATTAGCAAGTTTAGAATTTGTAGGAGGTGCATTATGATCTAGCACTACTAAAAGTTGATCCGGATCAGCTACTTTCTTTCCACCCATTTCATTAAACGTGTTCTTTATGCTGGCAGTATTATCGTGTGTAAGAACGATATTCGGTTTTTTGAAAACTATCGCTCCCGTTTCGGCATTTAGTATTTTCTCAACAAATGTTCTTCCCATTTTTTTTACTCCTTTACTCTAATCGTATCCAAGCCCAGCTTAGATACGAAAAGGACCTATTTTCAAACAAGTTTCTAAGCTGCAGCTTGGAAACTAGAAATAGTATCTTTATATAATTCAATTTTTTTAGAGAAAATGCATAAGACTTTTCTAGAATTACCTTCTTTTTCTCCATACTATTCTTCCAAAAATTTTAAATTATCTCAAAAGTCCATC
>LSCM01000143.1 GCA_001577185.1 Cloacimonetes bacterium TCS62
TAAACTATTTTTGTGATGGGTGTATTTCTTAGTTATTTTGAGGATATTTCCCATCCTTTTCTTCAAAATTCGTTCATTAATTTACCTTCCTCATAATTAAAATTCAGTTTGCTGGTAGTTTTTTCAGTCGTCAAGAAGAAAATATTTATGCAATAGCTCAAAAAAGATTGTAAAAAATGTTGCTAAATACTCCTAATATTAAACCAATCATTGTCGATATTAGAATGGATAGGTTCTTTTACTATTTACCGCCCACAATTATTAGCAATTTAACTTGACTGCTCACAACTTTCGTTTTGTTTTGCATTCATATAGTATAGCTTAATGGTGCAATAAAAGGGAATCCCGTTGGAATCGGGAGCGGTCTCCGCCACTGTAAGTAGAAGAAACAGCTATTTTAGTTCACTGAGATATTATTGGGAAGGACTAAAATGAATATCTACAAGCCAGGAAACCTGCCATAAAGTTTTATTACCAAAGTTTCGGAAGAAAATACTAATGGTAAGAAACCTTTTATTATTGGAGCATTAAGTTTGCAAAAAAAAATAAAAGGTTATTATTATGCTCAAAAAACTGTTGCAGCTTGTTTTCTTACTGTTTTTATTATCATGCAGCAATGATAGTGCGAAAGAAAAAAAATATATTGTAACATCCCCAGAAATAGCTGAGATAATATCTCTTATTGAAGGAACTGAAAACATTGCAGCTGTAACTTTAGAGTGTGATTATCCGCTCAAATTACAAGATAAGATCAAAATTGGAACATTCAGCAAAATAGATATCGAAAAGGTTTTAGCTATAAATCCGAATATTGTATTTACTTCAGATCTGGAACAAGGTTCAATAGCCAAAGAATTAAGTAAATTAGATATAAGAACAGTTTCGATCTATCCGAAGAATATTAAAGAATTTTTACGATCTATTAAACAGATCGGTGAAGAGATAAACCAAGTTGATAGGGCTAGTTTTGTTGCAGATAGTTTACAAATGAAGATTTCAGAAATTAGATATCCCTCAAAAGAATCAAACCCAAATGTATATGTTGAAATTTACGGGACTCCTTTAATGACCGTCAGCGATTCATCATTCATTGGACAACTAATTGAAATTGCCGGTGGAAATAATATTTTTAAAGAGTTGCCACGAGATTATTGTCGAATAAATTCCGAGAAGATATTACAAGCCGATCCTGAAGTAATCATAACAACTTATCCAGGGGTTACAGCTGCTCAGATAAGCAAACGTAAAGGATGGAAAAATATTCCTGCAATTCGGAATAAGAGAATTTACACTACTGATGATATTGATCCGGATCTGATCTTAAGGGCATCTCCAAGAATTATTACCGGGATAATGAAGTTAAAAAGAGTTATTCATGAAAATAATAAGTAAGAAGATCCTGAAGATACTAATTTTTGTTTTCTCTATTATTCTTTTAATAACGTATTTCATTTATAATTTTCCAAGTAGTAATGTGCTACTATCTATTCGCTTACCAAGATTGATGTTATCTTTTTTAGTTGGATTTATCCTAGCTGGTATTGGTAGTACATTTCAAACGATGTTAAATAATCCTTTAGCTGAACCGTATATTCTAGGGATATCTTCTGGTGCTGCATTTGGAAGCATTTTAGCTTCAGTGCTGGGTTTGTATCTTCTAATGCCAATTTTTGGTTTTCTGGGTGCGTTGTTTACGATGATTATCGTTTGGTATTTTGCGCATATTGGAGGATTTATGAATAACACCAAATTATTACTTTCGGGCATAATTGTAGGGATGTTCTTCTCAGCTTTAATTTCCTTACTTATGTATTTAAACCAAAGTGATATTAGTGGTATCATCAATGTTTTGATGGGAAATCTTGGGCACATTTTCAGCAGAAGGGAATGGTATATTTTTTTAATCGTCTTTTTCGCATCAATAGCACTTATGCTGTATCTTTTCTCATTATCAGCTAAATTAGTGATCTTAACAACTGGTGATGTAATAGCTGAGAGTTTAGGGATCGACGTTAAGCGGTTGAGAAGGCGTATTTTTGTAATTTCTTCTTTATTAACCGGCATAACGGTGGCTTATGCTGGAATTATAGGTTTTATAGGCCTAATTGTACCACATCTAATACGGATGATATCAGGTGGGAATAAACGCAGTAGCATAATTTATTCTTCATTATTGGGTGCAGTATTATTAATTTTTTGTGATTTTATTGCAATGCATATTGCTATTATAGAGATTCCTGTTGGCATAATCACTGCATTTATTGGAACTCCCTTTTTTCTTTTTATTATGATAAAAAGTAAATAAACGAAATTGAGATTTAAATTGTAAATTAGTTCATTATATTTTTATAGAAGTGGGATGAGATAAATAGTGTTTCTTCTAAAAGTAAATCCTTCCGAATTGTAAGATTCGGAAGGATATGGATTAGGCTAACTATCTTATAACATCAGGCAGAGATGTCTGATTACAGTGTAATTTTTATATCTTTGATCTCTTCGTATGATTCCAGATGTTCTTTGATCTCTTCAGCTACATTATCACGATACTTATCAAATTTTGGAATCTCTACATCGATAGTTACAATACCATCTTCAAAACCAATATATTTCACCATTTTTAGAGTAACGATATCTTCACCAACTCCTGGATATATAACCTTCTTAAGCTCTTCTACAATAGTTTTCTTACTGAATTTCTCTTCTGGGATCAAACCTTGTTTGATCTCATATTTTTTGATAGCTTTCCTAAGTGTATCAACAGCTAAAACAGAACAGTGCATCTTAACAGGGGGAAGTCCATCAAGCGCATCTGCTGCTTCTTTCCAAGTTATTTTCTTTGCTTCTTCCAAAGTTTTCCCTTTAGCCATATCGGTTATAATTGAACCGGTAGCAATATTGGAAGCGCATCCATAGGATTGGAATTTGATATCTTCGATTACATTTGTTTCTTCATTAATGTTTAGATAAATCGATACTTGATCACCACAAGCGGGACTACCTTCTGTAGCTTCAATATCTGCTTTCTCAATTTTTCCAACATTATGGGGTTTCATGAAATGATCTAGTACTTTTTGTGAATATTGCATTTTATCTCCTAAATAAATAAATTTAACTATGTATTTTTCGACTCATCAGAATCGTCAATACTTAAAGGACTTCTTCGTCTTAATTCTTTCACAATTTCAGCTAATTTATCAACTGATTTATCTATCTCTTCTTTTGTATTGTATCTACTGACGGTAAATTTCATTGAGCTATGTGATTGCTCATGATTTCTTCCCATAGCCATTAAAACATAATTTGGTTTTAATCCCTTTGATGCACAAGCACTTCCCGTAGAAACAGTTATTCCAGACATATCCAACATCATCATGATCGCTTCTCCTTCTATATAATCAAAGGAAATATTCATGTTATGAGAGATTCGTTTGTTACCTCTGGCGCCATTGAGCATTATATGAGGAATCTTAGCTTCGATTTTCTTCAAAATATAGTCTGAAAGTTCTTTCATTTTGCTAATATTTGCATTCAGATCATCATAAGCTAACTCAACTGCTTTGGCAAAGCCAGCTACTGCTGCCATACTTATTCCACCAGTTTGGAGATTATCTATTCGATTGATACCATGCACGATTTGACCTAATTTGATACCTTTTCGTTGAAATAAAGCACCGGCACCTTGCGGTCCATGAATTTTGTGAGCACTTACAGACATAAGATCAATGCCCATTTCATTTACATCAATAGGCATGCGGCAATAAGCTTCACAAGCATCAACATGTATCGCAACACTATCATTTACGCTATCAATTATTTTTCTGATCTTTTTGATCGGTTGAATAGTTCCAACAGTATGATTTGCTAATGTTGTCATAAAGAGTATCGTGTCAGGCCGTATAGCTTCTTTCAATTCTTCAAGATCAATAAATCCTTCATCATCACAGTTAAGGTAGGTTATTTCAAATCCACTTTGCTCGTAGAAGGCGGCATTTGTCAGAATATCAGGATAATCATTCACAGAACAAATAATGTGAGATCCCTTATCTGAGTTAGCCGA
>LSCM01000144.1 GCA_001577185.1 Cloacimonetes bacterium TCS62
TACGCAAAACCAGGTGGAGATGGCCAATCCCTTGAGTTAGAATTAGTTTTAAAATTAATAGCTGATGTAGGTTTGGTCGGTTTCCCTAATGCAGGTAAATCTACTCTACTTAGTAAGGTTTCGGCAGCACATCCAAAAATTGCTAATTACGAATTTACTACTTTGAAACCTTCTTTGGGTGTAGTCGATGTAAGTGATTTTGAATCGTTTGTTATGGCGGATATACCAGGGATCATTGAGGGTGCACATAACGGAAAAGGTCTGGGAGATCGATTTCTGCGGCATATTCAACGAACTAAAGTTCTATTATTTCTTATCGATGTCAACACTTCTGATCCGATGCAGGATTATCAAATATTAAAAAAAGAGCTACATATGTATGATCCGCATCTAGATAAAAAACCTCATCTTATCGTTCTAAGTAAAATGGATATTATACTTAAAGAGGATATAAGTGAGATGATAAAACTCATTAAAGAAGAATTTGAATCTAAACTTCATGAAAGTATCATAGGAATATCATCGATCAGCGGGGAAAATTTAAATCAGCTAAAAATGCTCCTTTTCAAAAAAATAAAATCTTATGAATAATGAATATTTTACTAGCTCCTGATTCATTTAAGAACTCTCTCTCTGCAAAAGATGTTTGTAAAAATTTAGAAATAGGGATCAAGGGGAAAAACCCAAAGATAAAAATTACAAAAGTTCCTTTAGCCGATGGCGGGGAAGGTACTGTAGAGAGCATCATTTCTGCTATTGGGGGAAAACGTTTTACAGAATTCGTTTTAGATCCACTCCAAAAAAGAATTAAAGCAAGTTATGGAATATTTGCAGATAATAAAACTGTTGTCATTGAAATGGCAACAGCTTCTGGATTAACACTTCTACCAATTTCTGAACAAAATCCCTGTAATACAACTACCTATGGAACTGGTGAGTTGATCAGAAAGGTGATTGAAAAAGGGTATAAAAACATTATTCTTGGTTTGGGAGATAGTGCAACGACAGATGGAGGAGCAGGAGCATTACAGGCTTTGGGTGTTGATTTACTGGATAAAGATGAAAAAAATATTACTCTCGGAGGTTTGCACTTAAAAGAGCTCAAAAAGATCGAACTTAAAGACAAAGTAGATAAATATAAAGATATTAATTTGAAAATATTATATGATGTGGAAAATCCATTAATTGGTGAGAATGGAACTTCTAAAGTTTATGCAAAGCAGAAAGGCGCGAATAAACAGGAAATAAAACTATTAGAAAAAAACTTAAAGAATTTTGCTGCATTAGTGAAGAAAAATCTGAACTTAGACATATCTACTTTTAAGGGTAGTGGGGCTGCCGGTGGTCTGGGAGCTGGCCTCTCAATATTATTTAATACAAGCTTTGTATCAGGAAGTCAGTATATAATAAATAATACTAAATTAATTTCGAAAATAGATGATGCTGACATTGTTGTTACCGGTGAGGGAGAATTAAATTCACAAACAAAATTTGGTAAGATCCCTCTAAAGGTCGCTAAGATCGCAAAAGAGAAAAACAAAAAAGTTATTGGAATCTTTGGTAAAGTAAATGCAAAAGAAGAATATGCAGAATATTTTGATCAAATTATTAGTTTGAGTGCTGAAAAAATTTCTATTAAGGAATCCATGCAGAATGCAAAAAAACTTTTAATTAAGAGTATAGGATCAATTGATCTAAGTTTTTGATGGGAGGAATTGTGAAGTTATTCTTAACTAGAAAATTACCGGAAAAGGTAATGAAAAAATTAGAAGAAAATTTTCATCTTAGGGTAAATCCAAAAAATAGAGCAATTAAAAAAGATGAATTGATCACTGGAACTAAATGGTGCGATATTTTGATCTGTTTACTTTCAGATAAGATCGATTCAGAAATAATATCTGTAAATCCAAAGTTAAAAGGAATAGTAAATTATGCAGTAGGTTACAACAATATCGATGTTAAGAAAGCGACAAAGCTGAGTATACCTGTTACAAATACTCCAGGAGTACTTACAGAGACAACAGCTGATCTTGCCTGGTCACTTTTAATGTCTGTAGTTCGTAGAATTCCGGAATCAGATAGATTTGTCAGAGAAGGTAAATTCAAAGGCTGGACACCTAAATTGCTTTTGGGTGGAGATGTGTTTGCTAAAACATTAGGAATAATTGGAGCAGGTAGAATTGGTAGAGCAGTAGCAAAAAGAGCTATCGGCTTCAACATGAATATTCTCTATCTGGATAAGAACTCCGAGATAGAAAAGACAGTGAAAGCTGAAAAAGTCAATTTGCGATCGTTACTAAAAAGATCAGATTTTGTTACAATACATGTTCCTTTAAACAAGAATACGGAACATTTAATAGGGAAAAATGAGCTAATGTTAATGAAACGAACGGCCTATTTAATAAACACAAGCCGTGGTGCTGTGATCGATGAAAAAGTACTTGTAAAAGCCCTGCAAGACAATTGGATAGCGGGAGCTGGGCTGGATGTCTATGAAAAAGAGCCAAAACTTTCTGGTGGATTAAAAGAATGTGAAAACGCTGTTTTGGTACCACACATTGGGAGTGCAACAATCGAAACGAGAACAAAAATGGGCATGATAGCGGTTGAGAATGCTATTGCTATTAAAAATGGTGAAATACCACCACAATTAGTGAATCTTTAAAAAAAATAGTTGATTGCATTCTTTAGATTTGCAAAACTTGAATTAATAACATGTGCTTAATGGGGGATGAAGAATGGAAAAGATCAAAGCCTGGATACAGCTTTTATCAGTACCGGGAATTGGAAATGCAAAAGCGATAAAACTAGCCAAAACTTTAGGTGAACCTGTAGAATTTGTGAACAGCTCCAAAGAAGATCTATTACAGATAGATTTTTTATCTCAAACGGAAATAAATGATATTAGAAATATATCAGATCCTCATAACTGGAATAAAATCTGCAAATTAATAGATAAATTTGGTATAAAATTTATCTCTATTTTAGATGATAATTATCCTACTAGCTTAAAGAATATTTTCGATCCACCACCTTTTCTCTTTTACCGAGGAACTATACAAAAAGATGATTTTCGTAGGGCAATAGCAATGGTAGGAACAAGAAAGGCTAGCAATTATGGAAAATTAACTGCAAAAAAAATTGGAGAGAAATTGGTGCAAGCAGGATTTACAATTATCAGTGGACTTGCTTATGGAATTGATACGATCTCACACTTTTCTGCAGTAAAAAATGGTGGTAGAACTTTGGCTGTTATGGGGACGGGAGTTGATAAAATTTATCCACCTCGGAATCGGGAATTAGCAGGTCGAATTTTAGAAAATGGTGCCTTGATTTCGGAATTTTTACCGGGAAGTGAAGCTGAAAAATGGAATTTCCCAACTCGTAATAGAATTATTAGCGGTTTGAGCCTTGGGAGTGTTATCATCGAAGGTACAAAAAAGAGCGGAGCACTACTTACAGCAAAGTTTGCCTTAGATCAAAATCGGGATGTTTTTGCTCTACCTGGAGATATAAATCGTGATCAGGCTGAAGGGCCAAATTATTTAATAAAATTAGGTGCAAAAATAATAACTTCTGCCCAGGATATTTTAGAAGAATATGAGATTCAACTTGAAAAGCAATCTCCAAAATTTCCCGATCTAAATGAAAAGGAAGAAAAAATTTATCAGATAATTCTCAACCATAAACCAGAAATACATTTTGATAAATTGATCGTGAAAACGGGATATTCTGTAGGGAAATTATCTACACTGCTACTTTCTTTAGAACTAAAGAACATGATCAAGAAAACATCTGGTAATAAAGTGATGCCATTGTATTGAAAGTAATTTAAAACTGTAAGGACAGAATATCATCCGGACTGATATACTAATGGATTTGGTTACTTTGGAGCAGTAAATTAGATTACGTTGTATAGGGAAGTTGTTGAATGATCTTAAACTATAAAAAAAACTCCGCAGATAGCTCTACGGAGCCTTTACAAATCAAATAAATCTTAAGCTTGCCTTATCTTTTTGTTAGTTTTCTCAA
>LSCM01000145.1 GCA_001577185.1 Cloacimonetes bacterium TCS62
CCGACAGCGCCTGTGGCACCAACTATAGCTACTCTTAGTTTCTTCATCATTGCCTCAAGTTCGACTAATTATCTCATTTCACTTTTAATTACTTCGGCTAATCTTTTCACTCCAACTTTGTTTTTTTCTTTATCTACATAAGAAAAATTGATTCGCATAGTGTTCTTACCGCTGCCATCGCAATGAAATACTTGACCTACAACAAAGGCTACTTTTCGTTTAACTGCTTTCATAAATAGTTTCTTAGCATCCATGTATTCTGGTAAGGTTACGAATAAGAAAAGACCTCCTTCTGGAGTGGTCCAGGAAACACCCTCGGGCATATGTTTCTTAAATCCTTCTAACATTACATCTCTCTTCTCATGATAACTTTTGATAGTCTTTTTTAAATATTTTGAGAATAATCCTTTTTCGATATACCTCGCAGCAATTTTTTGAACAAAAGGGGATGTACAAAGATCTGCACTTTGTTTTGCAATTATAAATTTTTCCAAAACATCCTCATGAGCTATAACCCATCCGATCCTAAAGCCAGGAACAAAAATTTTTGAAAATGTTCCAAGGTTGATCACATTTCCATCACCATCAAGTGAAAATAGACTTTCCTGATCTTCACCTTCAAAGCGTATTTGTTTGTAAGGGCTGTCTTCAACAATTAAGATTTCATACTTTTTAGCAATTTCAATGATCTCTTTTCTACGGAATTCCGGCATGGTTATCCCAGCTGGATTCTGGAAATCTGGAATAATGTAGATAAATTTTGGTTTTTGACCCTTTGATTTTAACTTTATTAGAGTTTCTTCGATCTTATCAGAACGCATACCGTGCTCATCAAATTCTATACCGACCATATCTGCACCATAAGCATTAAAAGCTCCTATACCACCAAGATATGAAGGTAATCCAACCAGGACTTTATCACCTCGATTGATAAAAATCTTAGCTAGAATATCCAAGCCTTGTTGAGAAGCAGTTGTGATCATTATATTCTTTAAAGAAATGTTAAAACCTTCGTTATTATAATTTTCTACTATCAGCTCTCTTAACTTATCATCGCCCTCTGTGGTACCATATTGTAAGGCTTTATCACCCTCATTCTTAAGTACTTCTTGCACGATATCTCCCAACTCCTCAGTAGGAAATGTATCGGGTGCAGGTAAACCGCCAGCAAACGAGATTATTTCAGGATCTTTGGTAAGTTTAAGTAATTCACGTATAGCAGATTTTTTCATACCTTTAACATTCGTTGATAAAATTTTTTCTAAATCACTGATCATCTTACTCTCCTATTTTTATTTATTTATATATTTATTTAATTTAAAATCCTTAATTTGTTTTTTTATAGTTTGAATATATTGTCTATGAATTTTTACTTTTAAGATATTTATGTTAGCTTTTTTTTCGTATTTTTCAGACACAATATCACCGTTTTCATGTATAAATGATAATAGTTTTGGTAACTCAACAGGAACTTCAAAAATTACGGTTTTCTTAGATCTAGTGATAAACTCATCAATTTTATTATTTAACTTATCCACTCCTTGGGAATTTTTAGCAGAAATAAATACAGAATCCGGATAATTGATCATTAGTTTCTTTTTTAGGAATTTATACTGCGTACCGTTCATTTTATCAATTTTATTAAAAATCATCAAAACATTTTTTGTTTCAGCTCCGATCTCTTCGAGAACATTTGCAACAGATTTGATCAGGTCAAAAATATGCGGATGCGAGACATCAATGACATTAAGTAAAAGATCTGCTTCTAAAACTTCTAACAAAGTTGAATGGAACGATTTTATCAAGCGATGAGGTAGTTTTCTGATAAAGCCAATAGTGTCAGTGATCACTATTTCTTCATTATGAGAATTGACTAGTGATCTCGTTTTAGCATCCAAAGTTGCAAATAGCTTATCAGCAGTATATCTCTTTTCATTAGTAAGCTTATTGAATAGTGTTGTTTTACCAGCGTTAGTATAGCCAATCAGAGCTATTGATGTGTAGTTTTTTCTCCTCTTTCTTTTTGTCTGAGATATTTGCTCAATGTTTTCGAGCTTTTTTTTCAGGGAAGTTGTACGAACTTGAATTTCTCGTCTATCTACTTCAATTTGAGTTTCTCCCGGACCGCGAAAGCCAATGCCACCTTGAATTCTAGATAGATGTTTCCATTTTCTTTTAAGCTTAGTATAGGCATATTCTAGTTGAGCTAATTCAACCTGTAATTTTGCTTGTTTAGTTCTTGCGTGTTTAGCAAATATATCCAGTATCAGCTCTGTCCTATCGACTATATTGCAATGTGAAATATTTGCTAGATTTCTGGATTGAGATGGAGTGAGGTTATTATTGAATATAAGAGTATTGATCTTTGCTCTTTTGGCTTTATTTCTTATCTCTTTTAATTTACCTTTATTTATATAAGTTCTTGTATTCGGTTTTGTAAGATTTTGGATAAAAATATCTTTTACATAGACATTTGCTGTTTTTGCCAAAGCTTCTAATTCATTTATAGATTCTTCAAAAAATTCCCGAGATTCTCTTCCCCAATAAATGCCTATTAAAAATGCTTTGTCGATCTTCAATCACCTATTCTGATTCATAAACTAAAACTTTTTTATGGTTTTTTCTCCATTTAAGATAAGCTTGTTTAATTTCCATCTTCCAAATAGTTTTTTTATTATCATTTTCAAAAGTAATAATATCTAAATAGTGCATCCTTTCATCCTTACCCCGAAAGCTCTTTTGCGGTAGTTCTATAATAATATCACCATGTTTTTTAAGAATCGTTACTTCATTGATAAAAACTTCCGGAACGATCTCTATAACTGCACGTGCTTCAACTATACCTGAACTGACATCTCTAAATTTTATATTCATTTATTCTCCTATTTTTGCCCAATATCTTTTAGCATATTGTTAAACCATTTTGTATTTATATCAAAAGGTTTTCCACCTTTTATTCGGTCAAATTCAATACATCTTAATTCATCATCATGATCTAAATCCATACCAACTACGCCACTTTTGCCATTTAAAGCAGATTTTATTGAGAGATCGACGGTTTTAAAGATCAAATCAAGATCTTTTTGGATCGGAGCTGCTGAACGGGCGAAATACCCACTTTTTTGCACAAGAACTTTATCCGCCTTTAGAGATGATTCGAATTTCCCTGCGAACCATTGCCCTGGATTGATCTCATCTAATCTTACATGACCAAAAGCATCTCTTTTTAATTTTTCACCGTTTTTTTCCATTTCAGCTATTATAGTATTTATACCAGCTCCCTCACTAAGAAAAATATTTATGCTATCTTTCTTATCCATTCTTCTTTTCAATCTATCAATTTCATTATCAAAATCCATATCCATTTCTGGAATATATATTGCATCAATATCCCAGCGGTTTTTGGTTAATAAGATCTCAGGTAGAAATTCTTTTTTTTGTAATCTAATTCTATATTCATAAGCTGTCGCTGAAGTTAACCAACCGCAGTTTCTGCCCATAACTTCATGAATAATTAGTTGCCTTGTGCTGGTTGTATTCTCATTTGCTACATTTTCAAAAAACTTTGCTCCTTGTTCGGCAGCAGTCCACGCACCTAATGTTTGTTTTATAGGAAAGACATCATTATCTACAGTTTTTGGTAATCCAACTACAGTCAGATCATAATTATTCTCTTTTAGAAATTGTGATAAAGTAGCTGCAGAAGTATTTGTATCATCTCCTCCAATAGTATGAAGAATAGTAATTCCATCATGCTTTAGTTGATTTGCAGCAATTTCTAAAGGATTTTCTCCCTTTTGAATGTAACCTTTCTTAATGCAATCGTCTGTATTCGATATTTTTACGCGGCTATTACCAATAACACTTCCACCAAATTTATATAACAAATGGGCATTTTCTCTTACCTTTGGCGTGATCTCGATCTTATTTCCCAGCAATAATCCTTTGTAACCATTGAGGTAACCGATAATTTCTGCATTAGGTACTTTCTGGGTATATTTTTTGATCAATCTACCAAT
>LSCM01000146.1 GCA_001577185.1 Cloacimonetes bacterium TCS62
GGTGAAGAAATCTACAAAAACGTATTCAATAACATTAGTGGACAGGATCTTTCTATGGAAAAAGCAGGTTTTAAGGCGTTTGAAAATGCAGCTGATAAGATTACGGGAAATATGATACCTCAGATCCTTAAAACTGCAGTTCAATGAAAAATACAAAACAAAAGATCAGGTTAATTCAACTTTACAAGAAGTGGTATTTTCTTCTGATAATTTCCTTGTTACTAACTATCCTTGTAAGTTATCTTAGTTTTAATTCTTTTTTTGAAGATCTGGAGATGAAAATGCTGGATTATCGTTTCCAGCTCGATCCAAGACCAGAAAAGGCTGATACGAACGTAGTCATCATTGCGATTGATGATAGCAGTTTGGATTTTTTTAGTAATAATGGTATCTCTTGGCCTTGGCCTCGCTCTTTTTATGGGCATGTAGTTAACTATCTCACTCAAGCTGGAGCTCGTTCATTAATATTTGATATGCAATTCTATGAGAAAGATATAGAGAGAGAAGAGACTACAGCCAAGAAGACTGATGGTTTCTTTGCAAAGAAAATTAGGGAAAGTGGAGAAGTATACCTGGGAACTCAATTGTTAAAAGATCCTACTGAGATTCCTTCGGAGATTGCAGAAATTTCAATTAAACCAAAGCAAAAAAAAATCCTATCTTTTAGGGGCATAAAAGCACCTATCGAGCCGTTTCTTGAAAGTGCCAGATCGATCGGAGTAATCAATACTTCACCAGACAATGATGGTCTGATCAGACGGATAGGTTTGTTCTACAAACTTAATGATCATATCTTACCACAAATTGCCTATCGTGTATGGATGGACCAATATAAAAAATCTCAGGAAGTTAAAATACCACTTGATAAGAATGGAAATTATCTTCTGAATTGGTATGGAAAGAAATCTTTTACAGTTTATCCCTTTAGAGCATTGATCTCTTCTGCATCAGCATATATGAATGATGATAAACCAATACTAGCACTAGAGAGATTCCGAGATAAACATGTTATATTTGGGGCAACAGCAGCTGGCCTTTATGATCTTAAATCTAATTCTTATTCAAAAATTATGCCGGGTATGGTTATTTGGGCTACTGCCTTAAGTAATTATATAAATCAGGATTTTGTTACAATTACGGATTTTTGGATAAATTTTATCATAACATTAACAATAGTATTTTTTATTCTCTATTTTATTTCTAATTTACTTCCGCAAAGAGCTAATGTATTTATCTTTTTTCTATTGATCTTCATATTATCATATAACTTTTCATTGTGGAAAATATATCGCATTCAATTGAATTTTACCATGCAAATGTTCGGTTTTATACTTTCATATTTGTTTATTAATACAATGAGTTACTTTCTGGAGGGAAGGTCGCGTCGAGAAATAAGAAGAATATTTACTAGGTATCTCCATAAAGATGTAATTGAACAATTGGAAAAGAATCCGAACATAGTGCAGCTCGGCGGTGAAGAAATTGATGCGACCATTCTTTATACGGATATTTACAATTTCACAACGCTTTCAGAAAATAAAACACCTACACAGTTGATTAAAGATCTTAATGAATATTTTAGAAATCTCATAAAATATATCTTCCGTTACAAAGGTCTTTTGGATAAATATACCGGTGATGGGATCATGGCTCTCTTCGGTGCGCCAATAGAAAGAAAGGATCATGCAATGCTAGCTTGTAGAGCAGCTTTTGCACACAAAAAGTTACGAGAAGAATTAGAAAAGAGATCTCAGCTTACTTCAATAGAGAATTTGCATTTAAAAACTCGAATAGGAATCAATTCAGGAAGAATAGTTGCTGGAAATCTTGGTGGAGAAAAACGTATGGATTACACTGCAATCGGAGATGCCGTTAATCTTGCTGCTCGTCTGGAAGGTGTGAATAAGATCTATAAAACAAACATTATAATAAGCGAATCAACTTATGAGAAAGTAAAAGCTGAATTCATTTGCCGTGAACTTGATTATTTAAGAGTAAAAGGAAAAACACAACCAACAAAAATATTTGAGCTTATGGATAAAAAATCTGCAGATGCTTCGAAATATGAGTGGATAGAATTTTATGGACAAGCAGTAGAACTTTATCGGGCTGGTAAGTGGAAGCAAGCTAGAAAATCTTTTATGAAGCTCGCAGAGGAACAAAATGATACAGCGTCTAAAGTTATGATGGAAAGATGTAATTATTTGATGAAATCACCTCCGGAAAATTGGGAAGGAATTCTAAAGCTGGATGTTAAATAATTGAATAACTAATCTTCGTTCACTAGGCTAGCGATCTTTTCTCTCACTTTTTGACGTAATTCTTCTAAAGTAAGATCTTGTATTTCAACTGCTGT
Source organism: Cloacimonetes bacterium TCS62 (assembly GCA_001577185.1). Classification (GTDB taxonomy): domain Bacteria; phylum Cloacimonadota; class Cloacimonadia; order Cloacimonadales; family TCS61; genus TCS61. The sequence continues at coordinate 2,357 of LSCM01000146.1, forward strand.
GATCGGATCACCAAAATTTATTGTGATCTTTGATGGTGTGATATGCCAACTTATTTTTGATTTTAGTTTAAATAGACCTGATAAACCTATGGGAACAATATCTAAATTTGCTTTTTTTGCAAGCTTAAATGGCATTTTCTTAAAGGGACGTAATTTTCCGGTGATAGTTCTACTACCCTCCGGTAAAATTGCAATGGATATTCCATTTTCCAGTTCAGTACTTGCTTTTTCTAAGCTTTTCATAGATGCGAAGAAACTGTCTCTTCTTATTGGAATAGTACCTAAGCGTTTTATCAACCAACCGTAGAAAGGCCACTTAAATTGATGATGTGCTTCCACGCCTTTGAAATATACAGGAATATAAGCTTTTAAGAGTGGCACATCAAACAAGCTAACATGATTTGACATCAAAAGATAAGTTTTACTTTCATTAAGATCAGGGTTGCCTTCTACCTCTACTTTTACAAATAGAATTTTGAATAAAATTTTTAAGGCTGTTCTTAATATCGGGTCTAATTTTCTCAGGGGCATTAAATATGAGAGCAATATTAGGATAGTACTGAAAAATCCAAAGTAAATAAAGCCAATTCCCCATAAAAATAATGAACGTATAGATTTCATTTCCAAAGAATCTCAATATCTTGTTTTAAACATTCGATCTCTACAGGTGTTATCCCAATGACTTCTCCATCAGGTGCGAGGATTTTTGGTGGATCGGTGATTATTTTTATATGTTTTGCCTTAAATGTTTCAACTTCTTTTAGGTGTATATGCTTACCTGTAAATACTTTTGGGAATGCTTTTAGTAGTCCGATTCTATTGAGTTTTCCAAGAATGATAATATCCAACAGACCATCATCGATCTTAGCTTCCGGTGCTATAAAAAAATTGGAAGTATAAGTTGTATTCGATACTTCCACAAAAATATTCTCACGATCATACGTTTCTCCATCGATCTCGATCTTTAATTTATGGTCTTTAAGAAGTAAGATATGAAGTAGCACACCCAACGAATATGATACATTACCAAACATTTTGAGTTTTTTAGCCGTCTTTGTAACATCAGCTACAAATCCCAACCCTAATATATTCAAAAAGTAATAGGTTTGTCCATGCGAAATAAATTTTCCCACATCCATTTTGCGAGGATTATTTTCTGCAATGATCTTAATGGCTTTTTTCCATTTAGAACTATGTAAATTCAGATCTCTGGCAACTGCATTTCCAGTACCTATGGGTAATATTCCCAGAGGGATCTTCTTACTTTTATTTTTATAATAACCATTTATGACTTCGAATAGAGTACCATCTCCACCAGCAACTATGATCGCATCAAAATTTGTAAGATCTGAATTTTGCACTATTTCTATTGCATGCTCTGGATAATCGGTAAGATGTAGTTCAAAATCAATATTATGTTTATTTAATTCTGCTTCTACTTTGGCAAGCATTTTTCCTGCACGACCATTTGCTGCAAAAGGGTTGTAGATCAAAATTACTTTCATCACACTTCCTATCTAAAATTTTTTACTTAGATAAATATTATGAAGGATATGGTCAATTAATTTATCAGGTTGAATATAAATTTATTGACTTTCATTAGAAAAGTAAGTTTTCTTGCATTTGCAAATTAAGAGTTTATTGGGGGAATTATGAAAAAATATTTT
>LSCM01000147.1 GCA_001577185.1 Cloacimonetes bacterium TCS62
TCCACTTTCACGACTATCGTCTTATCCATTTTATCACTAACTACAACGCCTGTTTTTAATACTTTTCTGTTCGCCATTATAACCTCATTCTTATGATGTTCGCTCAAATTCAGTAATTAATGTCTTAATTCTTGCGATATCTCTTTTTACTTTTTTAATTCTATCAGCGTTTTCTAAACGATTCATAGATTGCTGGAAACGAAGATTAAAAATTTCTTCCTGCGAATCCTTTAATTGTAGTTTTAATTCTTCTTCTGTCATTTCGCGGAGTTCATTAATTTTCATTATTCAATACCCTCCCTGATGACTATCCTAGTTTTAATCGGAAGTTTATGGTTTACTAGTCGAGCTGCCTTTTTTGCAATTTCAGGATCAACACCTTCAAATTCAAATATAATTCTTCCAGGTTTTACTACAGCTACCCAATATTCTGGGACACCCTTACCTTTACCCATACGGGTTTCAGCAGGTTTTTTTGTAATTGGTTTATCCGGAAAAATTCTCATCCATAGTTTTCCTGTTCTCTTCATCTGACGTGTAACAACTACTCGAGCAGATTCAATCTGTCTACTTGTGATCCATCCGCTTTCTAAAGCTAAGATGCCGTAACTACCAAAGCTCAGTTTTGAACCTCGGAATGATTTTCCTCTTCTACGACCTTTTTGCTTTTTTCTATATTTAACTTTTTTTGGTGATAACATAATTATTCTCCCTTAATCAAGGATGTCGCCTTTATATATCCAAACTTTTACACCAATAATTCCATATTCTGTTTCAACTCTTGTAAGCGCATAATCAATGTCGGCTCTTAAAGTATGTAGTGGTGTTCTACCTTGTTGGTATCGTTCTGTTCTTGCCATTTCAGCTCCACCTAATCTACCTGCACATTGTATTTTGATGCCTTGTGCCCCGTTTCTCATTGCATTACGAATAGCAAATTTCATAGTTCTACGGAATGACATTCGACGCTTAAGTTGACTTCCTATTTCTTCTCCTACTAAAGCAGCGTCCAACCAAAGATTTTTGATCTCCTGAACATTAACCAATACATTTAATTTATTCTTTAATTCTTTATTGATTAAAATATTTAGCTCATTTCTGAGCTTATCAATTTCAGAGCCTTTGGTCCCAATAACCTGCCCAGGTCTTGCAGTATGAATATCGATCGTAATAGATTTAGTTTTTCTTAATATCCTGATCTTTGAGACTTGAGCATCATCTAATCTACGTTGTATATATTTTTTGATTTTCAGATCTTCATGAAGATTATCTATGTAATCTTTACCTTGGGCAAACCAAATCGAATCTTCTTTTTTATTTACGCCTATTCTGTAACCAACTGGATTAACTTTCTGACCCACTAGAATCCTCCTGTTTATCCTTAATTTGAAGTGTAATGTGACATGTTCTTCTTCTTATAACTGTCGCTCTACCCTGAGCACGTGGACGATGTCTTTTCATAATTGGTCCATCATCAGCGTAAATTTTATTAATATACATATCTTCAATGTCAACCGAGCCTTCTTTGTTTGTTGCATTAGCAATTGCTGAATTTAAAAGCTTGGCAATATCAGTTGCTACTCTTTTCTTAGAAAAAAGTAATATCTTTTGAGCATCAGTTACAGATTTTCCACGAATAATGTCTATCATTAATCTAGCTTTCCGCGCTGATCCTCTTAGATTTTTAACTTTCGCTATCGCTTCCATTAGTTAAGCTCCCACTTTTCTTTTTCTTTTCCTTCGCTGCACCTACTCTATGACCACGAAAAGTCCTAGTTGGAGAAAATTCTCCTAACTTGTGACCAACCATATTTTCTGTTACGTAAACTGGTACAAATCTACGGCCATTATGAACCGCAAATGTATGCTCTACAAATTTTGGTAATATAGTAGATCTTCTTGACCAAGTTTTAACTACCTGTTTCTTTTTTTTCTTGTCCATCTCATCGATCTTCTTTTCAAGATGCGGATCTACAAAAGGTCCTTTTTTTATTGAACGAGCCATAGTTATTCCTTATTTCCTTTTCTTTTTCTTCTTAGACTTTATTACATATTTACTTGAATACTTTCGTTTTTTCCGTGTTTGACCACCTTTTGCAAGTACACCCCATGGAGAGACAGGATGTCCACCACCAGAGGTTTTTGCTTCTCCACCACCCATTGGATGATCAACAGGATTCATTACAACTCCTCTAACGGTCGGACGTATACCCAACCAACGCTTTCGTCCTGCTTTTCCATATTGGATCGTATTATGCTCAATGTTGCCTACTTGACCAATGGTAGCATAGCATTCTCTTCTTATACGATGTATGTCTCCCGAAGGCATTTTCACATTGATGTATCCTTTTTCTTTTGCTACGATCTGTCCATATGAGCCTGCACTTCTTGCGATCTTTCCACCTTGCCCTTGTTTTAACTCAATGTTATGGATTATTGTACCAAGAGGAATTCGATCTAAAGGAAGAGCATTACCAACTTTTATTTCAGCTTTGGGGCTTGTTACGATCGTATCATTAACCTTGATACCCTTTGGAGCTAAGATGTATCTTTTTTCACCATCTTTATAAAATAATAAAGCTATTCTGGCATTTCTATTAGGATCATACTCGATCGCTGCAATACGAGCTGGAATTTCAGGTTTATCTCTCTTAAAATCTATTATTCTAAATTTTCTTTTGTGACCACCGCCACGATGACGAATCGTGATCCTTCCATGATGATTTCTTCCCGCTTTTTGGTGACGATGCCTAGTTAAAGATTTTTCCGGTTTACTTTTTGTTATTTCTTCAAAAGTATAACCCGTCTTGTATCTCATCGTAGGATTTATCGGTTTATATTTTTTGATTCCCATTTTAAGCTCCTCTTCTATGCCTCAAATTCAGCAATGGAATCGCCTACTTTAAGTTTTACAATAGCTTTTTTCCAATCAGCTCTTTTACCCGAATATCTACCCATTCTCTTGATCTTTCCTCGTTGCCTCATGGTATTTACATTTAAAACTGTAACATCAAATATCTTTTCGATAGCTTTTTTGATCTCAATCTTATTTGCATTCTTACTAACTTCAAATGTGTAAGAATTATGAGCACTCATCAATGAAGAGGTTTTTTCCGTAATAATCGGAGCAATTAATATTTCTCTTTGTCTACTCATTGTTAAATACCTCCGTCATTTTTTTCAGTGCTGATTCTGTAAGAATGAGAGAATCAGTATTCAGGATTTCGTAAGCATAAATAGAATCTGCTTTATCCATAGATACTCGTGGTATATTATTAAATGATTTAATTATATTGTGATCATTACCATCGATCAGTAAAAGCTTTTTACCATGATCATCTGAAATCTTTTGAAGTAAATCTTGTGCTTTGCTTGTATCGGCTGTTTCAAACTTAAGATCTTCGATCACGATCACTTTCTTTTCTTTAGATTTCTCTGTTAATGCTATTCTTAAAGCTAAACGCTTTTTTTTCTTTGGTATTCTTTTATACCATGTCTTTGGTTTAGGTCCAAATGCATGACCTCCACCAACTCTTATTGGCGTTCGTAAATTACCTGCTCGAGCATTACCAGTACCCTTCTGTCTATATAACTTTCTGCCACTTCCATGTGCTTCAGCGCGATTTTTCACTGATGAAGTACCATGTCGCTGATTCGCTAAATACATATTTATCACTTCATATAATAAAGCTTTGGGATTATTTGCTTCTGCAGCAAAAAGTGATTTTGGAAGTTTTACTTCCCCGGTTTCTTCACCTTTTATTGAATATTTCTTTACTTTCAACATATACATTCTCCCAATTATAGCTCTTTTCTCAATCTTAAAATGCTATTTCTGTGTCCAGGTATAGCGCCTTTAACTAAAACGAGATTTTTACTTTTATCAACTTTCATAACCTCAGCATTGAGTATTGAAACCTTATCAACACCTTTATGCCCAGGCATTTTCTTCCCTTTGTGTACGCGAGCAGGAGT
>LSCM01000148.1 GCA_001577185.1 Cloacimonetes bacterium TCS62
GTAGAGACCTGGGCTAATATTCCATCCATCATTGAAAAAGGAGCAAAATGGTTCAGTGCTATTGGTTCTGGAGATGTAAGTGATGATCCATGGAACGGTAGTAGCGGAACAAAGGTCTTCTCTTTAGTTGGAAATATTGTAAATTCCGGATTAGTTGAAGTACCAATGGGTATTAGCTTAAGAGAGATAATTTATGATATCGGCGGTGGTATACCGAACGGAAGAAAATTCAAAGCGATCCAAACCGGAGGACCATCCGGAGGTTGTATTCCCGCAGATCTACTTGATATTTCAGTAGATTTTGATAGCTTAGATGAAGTTGGCTCTATGATGGGCTCCGGCGGTATGATAGTAATGGATGACCAAACCTGTATGGTAGATGTCGCAAAATATTTTATCTCCTTCCTAAAAGATGAATCATGCGGAAAATGTACTCCTTGTCGTGAAGGTCTTATAGCCTTAGATAACATTTTAACCAGGATTTCTAATGGTAATGGCAAGGAAGGTGATATCCAATTGATGGAAGAGATATCAGAAACAATGGAGGTTGCTTCTCTCTGTGCCTTAGGACAAACTGCTGCTTATCCTGTTCTTAGCACTATAAAATATTTCCGAGACGAGTATGAAGCACACATTAAAGATAAGAAATGTCCAGCCGGAGTTTGTAAATCGCTGATAACTTATGATATCAACGATAATTGTACAGGATGTACTCTATGTGCTCAAAATTGCCCTGTAGATGCGATTTCTGGCAAAAATAAAGAAATACATACTATTGACCAAAATAAATGCATCAAATGTGGTGTTTGCTATGATGTGTGTAACTTTAATGCTGTTGAAGTGAAGTAGGAGGTTAGAATGATTAAAATTAATATAGATGGAAAGAAAACTGAAGTTCAAAACGGTACTACAATCTTATCTGCTGCCAAAAAACTTGGTATAGATATTCCTACTTTGTGTCATCAACCGACAGTTGAAGCATACGACGCTTGTCGTCTTTGTGTTGTAGACGTAACAGATGGCAAGAAAACGAAGATGGTAACATCCTGTAATTATCCTATTCGTAAGGAAATTGAAGTTGATACAAAATCAGATAAGGTTATAAAAACAAGAAAGACACTAATTGAAATGATGCTTTCCCGATGGCCGAACGTAAGAGCTATCAAGAATCTTGCCGGTGAGTATGAAGTGGAAAAACCACGCATGAAACATCCGAAGATAGATTATAATCCAAATGCTTGCATCCTTTGCGGTTTGTGCGTAAACGCTTGTAGTGAGATCATGTGGGAAGATATTATCGGATTTGCAGGTCGTGGTGACAAACGCAAAGTTGTTATGCCATTTGAAGAACATAATATTGCTTGCGTTGGTTGCAGCACTTGTGAGAATATTTGTCCAACAGGAGCGATTAAGATGGTGGAAGATCCAAATTCTCCTGTTGATGGTGCTAGGATCAAGAAATACGGCTACAATGTAACAAAAGAGATGGCTCAGCTCGATGCTGACCAATGTGATATGCGTGGGGTAGGGACTGCCCACCTAGCAGAGATCATGGATGATTATGATCTACTTCCAACTATGAACTATCAATATGGTTCTCATAATGATACACCCAACATCAGTTCCCCCGTGTTCAAAAAGAAATATTTCACTCAAGGATTACCAGATGGATGTTATCTTGGTTGTTCTATGGCATGTGCAAAAACAGCGGAAGGATTTGAATTGAAGACAGGTCCTTATAAAGGTGAGAAAGTTCTGGTAGATGGTCCTGAGTACGAAACCGTAGGTGGATGTGGTTCAAATCTGGGAATATTCGACCCGGAATTTATTTTAGAATCTAATTTCTATTGTGATACTTATGGATTGGATACTATTTCGTATGCTACTTCAACGGCTTTTGCTATGGAATGTTTTGAGCATGGAATTTTAAACAAGGAACGTACAGGTGGTCTTGATCTACGATTTGGAAACAAAGAAGCTGCCATGGAAGTTTTACATCAAATGGCGAGAGGTGAAGGATTTGGTGTAACCATAGGACAAGGAATTCGTAGAATGAAGAAGATATTTGCAGAAGAGTATGATCTTACCGATGCTCAGATCGATTTTATGCAGGATATTGGCATGGAATGTAAAGGTATGGAATATTCTGAATACGTAACTAAAGAATCACTTGCACAACAGGGCGGTTACGGTTTAGCTCTCAAAGGTGCTCAGCATGATGAAGCATGGCTGATCTTTATGGATATGGTGAATAAACAAATTCCCACTTTTAAAGATAAAGCAGAAGCACTTCATTATTTTCCTATGTTCAGAACCTGGTTCGGGTTAATGGGATTGTGTAAACTACCTTGGAATGATGTTGAGCCTATAGATAATGCGGAAACGGATGAACCTGCTAAAGTTCCTGCTCATTTAGAAGGCTATGTGAATTTCTTCTCTGGTATGACTGGAAAAGAGATCGATAAGTTCGAATTGATCAGACAATCTGAGAGAGTTTATAATTTTCAACGTGTTTTCAACTATCGCTTAGGTTTTGGAACCAGAGAGCATGATGCAATACCCTATCGTTCTGCTGGACCTGTAACGATCAAAGAGTATGAATCACGATCTGAACGATATGATAAGGAACTTGAGGAAAAATGGGATTATGACATCTCTGGAAAAACAACAGAAGAGAAGCGTGATTATTTACGTAAAATGCGTGAAGATGCTTATGAAAAACTTTGTGATGCTGTTTATAAGCGACGTGGCTGGGATAGTAATGGTGTCCCGACATTAGAAAAAATGCAAGAACTTAAAATGGATATCCCGGAAGTTAAAAAAGTGCTTGCAAAATAAATCTTAAGGGGGCTTTTGCCCCCTCCTTTTTTAATTTATGAAAATGAATAAAGAAAGTTTTTTTTCAGCTCACGATCCTGAGATAATTCCTATCCTGCAAAATGCTGTAGTTGGAATTGCTGGTTGTGGAGGACTTGGCTCTAATGTAGCATTCTCTCTTACAAGAGTAGGAATTGGTAAGATCATTTTTGCAGATTTTGATAAGATCGAGCCTTCTAACTTAAATAGACAACAATTTTTTACAGAGCAAATTGGCAAATCTAAAGTTATTGCGCTGTTAGAAAATTTACGAAAGATCAGTTCTTTTACGAAATATCAACCTCATGAGGTTAAACTTCACGAGAAGAATATTCCTCTGATTTACAAGGATGTTGATATAATGGTGGAGGCTTTTGATAAAGCTGAAATGAAGAAGATGTTGATCGAAACGTGGTTAACAACATTTTCAAATAAACCGATAATAGCAGGATCTGGTCTTGCAGGATTTGGTGAGACTAGTAAAATACACCAAAAGAAGATCGATAATTTGTATATTTGTGGTGATGAAGAATCAGATGTAAAGGAAGGCATCTCCCCTATGGCTCCACGAGTGGGAATTGTTGCAAATATGCAAGCAAATTTAGTTTTAGAATTATTAATTAAAAAATTTAAATAATATTTGGGCAATATAGAACTTGGAAAGTTTTAAATAAAGAAAAATCAAATTATGAAAAAAAAGATTACAGTTAATAAACAAGAAATCGACTGGGAAGAAAATATGACCATTACCAGGATTTTGGAAGTTATGAATTATACTTTTAAAATGCTGGTAGTAAAAGTTGATGGAAAATTGATCAAGAAACAAGATTACGATAGATTTGTAGTTTCTGCCCATGCAGATGTGAAGGTTATCCACTTGATCAGTGGCGGCTAATCTCTATTGCATCTCTTTACATTTTGGTTTACAAAGTGACGTAAAATCGACTGCTAATAAGAAAAATTGAATAAAGGAGAAATAATGTTTAAGATAAATGAATATTTTGACGGCAAAGTTAAATCTATAGCATTTTCAGATGAAAAAAGCGATGCAACGATCGGTATTATGGCAAAAGGTGAATATGAATTCGGGACTTCCAC
>LSCM01000149.1 GCA_001577185.1 Cloacimonetes bacterium TCS62
AATGCGCCAATGTTATAACTAACTATGTCAGGATTATCAACAAAAACCAGTTCACCTTCTACAACTGCATCTTCATTAAGTCCATATGGATGAGCCGGAAATTCTTTTCCATCAATCTCGATCTTGGCGCTACCCGTCTCGAATGACGTTATTTCAAATGGTTCTAACTTTGGTTTTAGACCCAAATCTTTGATATAACCGCTGAGGATTTTTGCTGCTTTTCTCTCTTCTTTGCTACCGGCAAGACGCTCAAACCCAATTTCTTTAATTACTTTGTGTGCGTTTATCATTTTTCCTCCATTAAATTACATGCTACCGAAGTGGTAGCTCAGATTTTTTATCAATTCTAAGTTCAGTCAAAGTATTCTCTAAAATCATAAGCAACTTTTGTTTCACTACCTTGCACGATATCATCTTTGTAAATCAATTTCCTTAGCTCATTCATCCATTTAGTTTTATTTCCAGTAAATTTATTTAAAGTTAGATCCGAATTTAAAATATTGGAAGTAAATAAACGCGAGATACAGATATCGCCTCTTAAATGTGGCAGCAATTTACTTAAATTCTGGATGTGAGTTTTAATCGGATAGCTGGGTTTATCTTTCATATTTGCTAGTTTCGTGTTTTTATAAACAACTAGATTATGGAATTTTACCTGATCAATGAATTTATTGGAAGATATCCATTTAATGGTCTGTAACATGTCTGCATAAGTCTCATTTGGAATTCCCATTATAAGATGCACTCCAATTGTTAAGCCAGCTTTTCCACAAAGTTGAATGGATTCTTCCACTTGTTCAAAGGAATGACCACGATCAAGAATTTCTAAACTTTTATTATGTTTTGACTGCATGCCAATCTCGATTGTAACAGGAACTTTATAAGAGCTTAAAAGTTCAACAATCTCTTCATTAATATAATCTGGTCGAGTAGAAACCACTAAACCTTCAATTCTAGGATCCTCAAGCGCTTGTTTGTACTTTCTTCTTAAAAAATCTATCCTTCCATAAGTAGAGGTCTCATCTTGAAAATAAGCTAATAACTTTACATCACCACAACTTTTTTGGATCTTTGGTATAGCTTTTTCTAACTGCTGTTTGATGGAAAGATCCTGAGATTGATATTTACCGGTAAAACTATTCGGGTTACAAAAAATGCACCCACCGTTATTTTTACGATGAGGACAAGTTATTCCGGTGCTTAATCCCACCCGGAAGACTTTTTCCCCAAACTTATTTTGTAAAAAAGTGGAATAAGTAAAGATTCTGTATTCAAGTCTCTGATCCATTAAATATCCTGTTAGAAATTTATCGAATTTAAGCGATCAAGCTGATCGCATTACAATTATAAACCCATTCTAGCTGAAGCCGCATTGTCTTAACAAAGGGAATTAAATTTTGCATCAAAATATTCTCCTTGCATTTTTTAGTTTCCCTTTTAGGAAATTGTTCCGTATAAAAGGGAACTGCAAGGGATTTATACTAATCAATTTGCTAATAATTTTCCAACTGTCTCAGCAATGAAATTGATATCTTTCTCAAAGATGCTGTGAACATCAAAAAGCAGATTTCCCTCTCTTAAGATAGCCAAGATAGGACGTTCTAAAGAAAGTAATTTCATAAAAAGTTTCTTTTCTGATAACTTTTCCGGAATGTTCTCGATCTTTACTGCTTTGCTTTCCATCTTCAAATTCGGAAGAGTTCCACCTCCTACTTGAGCTTCACTCGCGACTATCTTGTTTTTTACTCCCAATTTATTGAATTCTGATGAAAGCTCTTCAGCTAGTTCATTCAGTTCTATTTGATCCCGATTTATCATTTCAAAGATGGGAACGTTACTAATTAATGCTTCATCATTTAAATAGCATTTCATCACAGCGGACAGGCCAGCTGTAGTAAGCTTTCCAATTCGTAAAGCCCGCATCATAGGGGCTTTTGCTAGCTTGCTAATTAAAGCCGATTTACCACAAATAACTCCAGCCTGCGGTCCTCCCAAAAGTTTATCACCACTAAATGAAACTAGATCTATACCTTTTTTGATCGTTGATCTTACATCTGGTTCATCTTCCAAAGGTAATCCTTGCGGTTTTCTCAATAACCCTGAACCCATGTCATAAAAGAAGATCAAATCATGTTTTTCTGCTAATTTCACTAATTCATCTAATTTTGCTTCTTCTGTGTAGCCACCGATATAATAGTTTGATTTATGTGCTTTTAAAATGACCTTTGTATTTTTTGTGATAGCATTTTCATAATCGGAAATTCGAGTACGATTCGTCGTGCCTACCTCTACCATTTTTGCTCCACTCGCTCTCATGATATCCGGTATACGAAATGAACCACCGATCTCGATAAGTTCTCCACGAGAGATAATGACCTCTCCCCCATCTGCAAAAGTTTTTAGGATCATCATCACAGCTGCAGCATTATTATTAACAACAACAGCATCTTCCGCATTCGTAATGAATTTTATCAATTCAGAGATATGATCATTGCGTTGACCTCTTTTGCCTTTTTGAAGATCAAATTCTAAGTTAGAATAACCTTTGATTATTGATGAGATCTCTTGTAGAACATATTCACCTAAGGGAGCTCTAGAAAGATTTGTGTGCAATACAACTCCAGTCGCATTGATCATTGGTTTCAAAGAATTCTCGCCGATCTTTTTGCATTCTCTTTTTATAGCATCAATTCTTCCAGCTTCCTTAAATGGCGCGCCACCAGCTAATATGCTCTTGCGTTCTTTTGCTGTAACTTTCCTGATAGCAAAGGTGAGTAAATTCTCAGAAAAATCTTTCTGTTCTTTTAAACCTGAATGATTCACAAGCCTGTCCACACTTGGTATATTTCTCAATTTTTGTTTCATATTCATCCTCAATTTATTAATAACTTAAATGCAATAATTCACTAATTTATTTTGCAATGCATTCTACTTTCAAAAATTATCTAATTATCTGAATACTGCTAAACTGCTAATTTATCTATAAGTGTCAAATATAATATATCAGAGCTTGCTTCTTAATCTTTTTTCGCGATGAGATAACTCTTTGATTACTTTTATTTTTACGAATGGACTTATCTCTTGGATCTGAATAGCTTTTAAAGTCCATGCTAAAGCTTTCTTATAATCTTTATTTGTATGCTCTTCCCATTTTGCTAATTCTTTATGGGCATAGATTTGATCATTCTCAGCTCCGATTTCCCAAAGTTCTACAGCTCGCCTGTAGTTCCCAGCTCTTTTATAGATAAAAGATAACTTCTTTAAGGCACCTGCATGGCACTTATCTTTTGAGAGAATATCCTCAAATATCTGAATTGCTTTTTCTTTGTTACCATAAAGAAGATATAATCTACCAATTTCAAAGTAATTAAGCTTTTTTTTGGCTAGATCTTTTGGAAGTTTATAAAGTAGTGTATTCATTTGTTCCATTATTAAGACTAAACTCAATATATCCTTTTGATTATGATATATTATATTTTTCATAAACTTAGCATTTCTGGTTTCCAAATAATCAAAATAAGCATCCGGAATCGCACTTCCCGAAATATCAAAGCCTTCTTTACGCTTTACATTTAAAATTTGTCTCTCTATATTTTGCAATGTGAATTCCTCTAATTTATCTCGCCAAAATCTTCTGGAAAGATGCAAAAGATCAATATTTCCCATTTTGCTTAGATCAATTCTCATTTTAAGAAAAATACTGCGCGCTCTTAACAAGGGAATATCATAACTCTTCCCATTATAAGTCACAAAATTTTGGTGCCTTTTTATCTCTTCCCTAAAAATTTTAAGAAGTTCTTTTTCTCCAGTTAGGTCTGTTAAAAAGTATTGTTTTATAATAAAACTCGATCTGGAAAAATAACCCAAACCTATCAAAAAAACATAGGTGCCTGCTCCACCGGCTAAGCCAGTTGTTTCTGTATCGATAAAAAGTAGCTT
>LSCM01000015.1 GCA_001577185.1 Cloacimonetes bacterium TCS62
CCACCAGCCATTGCCAGTTTTTTAGGTCCTAATTTTGGCATTAATCTACCAGCAATTACCATTATTATGGCAAACAGAGCCAAACCAGCAGCAAATACTGCTTGTGTTTGCGTTTTGGTCCATCCAGCATCAACAAGAGGTTTAGTGAAAACCGACCAAGCATAAATTGCACCTAAACACAGTTGGATCAGGATAGCTCCAATTACTACTAAATTACGATTCATTACTTTTTTTTCAGACATTAAAGTCTCCTTTTTAAAAAAACCGGAACTAATTAAGTCCCGGTTAAATGTATCTAGATCAATTAGTCTATTAAATCTCGTTCTTCAATGAGTTTTTCAACAACACTTGGATCAGCAAGAGTTGAAATATCACCAAGATTATCTGTGCTTTTTTCTGCTATCTTTCTCAAGATTCTGCGCATGATTTTACCGGATCTTGTTTTTGGTAATGCAGGTGCCCATTGAATTGCTTCAGGTGTGGCTATTGGACCAATCTCAGCACGAACATGTTTTACAAGTTCTTTCTTAAGTTCTTCTGTCTCTTCAATTCCTCCAACAAGAGTTACATAAGCATATAATCCTTGCCCTTTAACTTCATGTGGAACTGGAGTAACAGCTGCTTCTGCTACCGCATTATGACTAACAAGTGCACTTTCTACTTCTGCAGTACCTATTCTGTGGCCAGAAACATTTACGACATCATCGATTCTTCCTAATAACCAGTAATCTCCATCGTCGTCAATCCTGCAACCATCTCCGGCAAAGTAGAGATCATCATACATAGAGAAATAGGTATCAATAAATCTGTCATGATTTCCCCACATAGTTCTCATCATTCCAGGCCAAGGTTTCTTAATGCAAAGTTTTCCACCTTCATTTTTACCACACTCTTTTCCTTCATCATTCAAAATAACAGGCTCTACTCCAAAGAAAGGTCTTGAAGCACTTCCTGGCTTAAGTGTATGAGCTCCAGGTAGAGGTGTAATCATAAAACCACCGGTTTCGGTTTGCCACCAAGTATCCACAATCGGGCAGTTACCGTGACCAACTTTTTCATAATACCACATCCATGCTTCAGGATTAATAGGCTCACCTACCGAGCCAAGAATTCTGAGTGAGCTAAGGTCATATTTTTCTACCCATTCATCACCTAATCTCATTAAAGCTCTAATAGCTGTTGGGGCAGTATAGAAAACAGTAATTCCGAATTTATCAACAATTTTCCAGAAGCGTCCTGCATCGGGATAGGTTGGAACACCTTCAAACATAACAGATGTTGATCCATTAGCAAGCGGTCCGTATACAATATAACTATGACCAGTAACCCAGCCAATATCTGCTGTACACCAATAAACATCATCATCATGAATGTTAAATACGTATTTATGTGTCATTGTTGTATGCATTAAGTAACCTGCAGTTGTATGAACAACACCTTTTGGTTTTCCTGTAGAACCAGATGTATATAAAATAAATAATGGATCTTCAGCTTTCATATGTTCAGCTTCACAAACTGGATCTGCATCTTTCATAAGATCTTCATACCAAAAATCTCTTCCTTCCTTCATATCACATGGTTCATCATTTGTTTTAGTAACAACAACGCTTTCGATGGATGGAGTATCTTCTAGTGCTTTGTCTGCAATGTCTTTAAGACGAATATGTTTTCCTGCTCTGTTGGACACATTAGAAGTGATCAACATTTTGCAATCTGAGTCATTTACTCTACCACGAATTGCATCTGAGCTAAATCCACCAAAGATTATAGAGTGAATAGCACCAATTCTGGTACAAGCGAGCATAACAATAGAAAGTTCAGGAACCATCGGCATGTAGATCGCAATTCTATCACCTTTTTTAATTCCTTTTGATTTTAGGACATTAGCAAATTTACTGACTTCAGTGTGCAATTCTTTGTAAGTATATTTTTTTACATCATCTTCAGCTTCACCTTGCCATAGAATTGCGGTTTTGTTTTCAATTGGTGTACCAAGATGTTTGTCCAAGCAGTTATAACTAACATTCATTTCACCATCTTCAAACCATGAATGTTCGATTTTTCTTGCCTTAGTATCCCAATTGTATTCAAGTCCTTTTGTAGGTTCTTTAAACCAATGTAAGTTTTTTGCTTGTTCTAACCAGAATCCATCAGGATCCTTAATCGATTTTTCCCACATTTCCTTGTATTTCTTATCCGAATCAACATATGCATTTTTCTTGATGTTTTCGGGTGGTGGAAATGTTTTCCCTTCATGAGCAAAAGAAGTTATTGCTTTTTTTTCTGCCATTTGTATCTCCTCCTTTAGTATATTAGATTGTAATCAAAGACAAAGTTCAATAATTAGAAGTCAAGCTTTTTCTGAACTACTATCTTTAATCCTAAATTTACCGATAAATAATTTAATAAATGTTGGCAATTGTCTATCATATATCAAATACTACTTTAGTGGAATCCACCGTTCTACTTCGTTATCATAATAGTCGATAATCCCCGTTTTTAAATCATATAACCATTTATGAATAATAATGTATCCAGAAGTTACTTTCTCCTCAATGTAATCAAAAGTAAGCAAATTTTCAGATTGAAGTAAAACATTAGCTTTTATTGTTTCTGGGATAGAGTTTTTCTTTGCTGGCTTTGCATGATCCAACCAATTAGAAATATTTGAGTTTTCCTTAACTCCATTCATCATTGCTGTGATACCTCCGCATCCAGTGTGTCCACATATAACAATATGCTTCACTTCAAGATGTTTAACTGCATATTCTAAAACAGAGGATGAATTAGATTCATCTCTATTTTTTGGTGGAACTATATTTGCGATATTACGAGTTACGAAAAGGTCTCCGGTTTTCGCATTAACAATAAATTCCGGTACAACTCTTGAATCTGAACATCCTACCCACAAAATCTTTGGATGCTGACCATTTACTACTAAATCATTATATAAATTTTTATTTGCATTAAAATTTTTTACAAAGATTTTGTTCCCGTTTTTTAATTTTTCTATAGACATTAATCCTCCAAAATTATTAAATCAATTATTTATTTCTAATTTTTAATTTTAAGATTGAACTTATATGTCAAACATTTTTCTTGCAATAAGAGGTAAAAATTAAATTTTCGTTCAACAAAGAATAAATTGGAGAAAAAATGAGACAAAGAACATTATTTTTGATAAAGCCAAATGTAACAAAGAAAGATCTTATCGGTGAAGTTTTACAGATCGTTGAAAAGAATGGATTTGTAATTGAAGAGTTAAAAATGTTTAAAATGGATGAACTACTTGCAGATGAATTTTACAAAGAACATCTTGAAAAGAGTTTTTATTCTGAACTTAGTGAATTCATGAGATCAGAAAGAATTGTAGGAGCTGTACTATCTAGGGAAGAAGCAGTTAGCAAATTACGTGAACTTGTCGGCGATACAGATTCTAATAAAGCTGAACTTGGTACAATACGCTCTATGTATGGAGATTCTAAGGGCGAAAATGCGGTTCACGCTTCGGATAGTCTGAAGAGTGCTGAAAGAGAGATAAAGTTAATTTTTGGATAAATCATTTTAGTTTTGTAAATTGATAGATAAATTTAAATTAGATGCTAAGTTTGCTCTATAAATTAGAACAAGCATAGCATCTTCAATTTTCTTTAATAGCTTGATAAATGTAATTTTAATGATAATGATATTGCTACCGTACTAACTGTTCAATTTTTTATATTTTTGTAATCCTGCTCTGAAGATCTTCATTGCTTTTGTTAGATCATTTTCATTGAGTACATAAGCAATTCTGATTTCATTTAGCCCTAAACCTTGTGTAGCATAAAAACCTTGAGCAGGAGCGAACATCACAGTTTCTCCATTTAGTGAAAATTCTTCCAACATCCATTTTGCAAAATGTTCAGCATCTTCAATTGGCAATTTAGCAATTATATAGAAGGCCCCTTTAGGTTTGATACAGACAAGTTCATCAATTTTCTGTAATTCTTCGAATACAAGATTACGTCGTTTATCATATTCCAAAATAACTTCTTTGAAGTAATCCTTTTCTATATCAATTGCTGCGTTTGCGGCTAGTTGATCTATTGTAGGTGGACACAATCTAGCTTGTGCAAATTTTAATACTGAACTCATGAAATTTTTATTTCGGGAAGCTAAGCAACCGATCCGTGCTCCACAGGCACTATAGCGCTTAGAAATACTATCAACCATTATGGCAAGTTTTTCAAGAGATTGAATATCCAATATACTTGTATGTGTCACTCCATCGTAAACAAATTCTCGATAGACTTCATCAGAGATTACAAAGAGGTCATTCTCTATAGCAATTTCAGCAATTCGCTGTATATCTTCTCTGGGATAAACTGCTCCAGTAGGATTTCCGGGATTACAAAGCATGATGGCTTTAGTTTTCGATGAGAGAAGTGATTGTATTTTATCCTTGGGAGGGAGCTTGAATCCTTCTTCTGCGAAAGTTGTTAAAGGTACTATATTTACACCAGTCATTTTAGCGAAACCGTTGTAATTTGTATAAAAAGGTTCGGGAATAATAACTTCATCACCCGGATTACAGACGGTTAATAAAGCAAATAGAATTGCTTCAGAACCAGCAGTTGTTACTATGATATCGTCAATGTCGAGAGGAATATCGTGCTGCTTATAATACTTCACCAAATTCTTTCTGTAAATATCCAAACCTTGTGAAGGTCCATAGGCAAGAACTTTTTTATCAAATTGTTGGTAAACATCCAACATTTTTTGTGGAGTTGGAATATCCGGCTGTCCAATATTCAAATGGTATATCTTTATTCCTTTTTTACGGGCAGAATTGGCAAATGGCATCAGCTTTCTGATTGGAGAAGCTTGTACATTGATTGATCGATCTGATAACTTCATTGTTCCCTCACTTTATTTTTTTTAAATATTTAATTAATTGTGTTTTCGTCTCTTCAATTTCTTCTTTACTATTAATATAATAGAGCTCACTATAATTAATATTTATTTTACTAAAAAACTTTGGTAAACTAAATTTATCCCAAGTATCAAAAACGTACTCTTTCTCAGCTTTTACAGTTACGAAAACAATCGGTAATTTTGTAAAATAGGAAAGATAAAAAACACCATCCTTGATTTTTTTTGAAGGTCCTTTAGGACCATCTGGTGTTATAGCTAAAGAATTATTCTTAGCAAATTTAATTAATTTTCTTGTAGCCGAACTACCTTTTCTTCCAGAAGATCCACGTGCAGCTTGATAGCCAAAAACTTTTGCAGGTCCAGTAATTAATTCTCCATCTTTCGAAGTAGAAGCCAGAATCACGATGTTCTCACCTTTGTGAAGATACAGCAGTGGGACCATATTACGGTGCCAAAAAGCAAAAATAACATTTCCTCCAGGTTTAGGATTTTGTAAATTATATCTCCAGGTTATACCTAATATTTTCACCAAAAATGCACCTAGATATTTTTCCAAAAACAATAAAATATTATTCATACAACATATTTTCAATAATATCTGAAACAGCCTTAGAAGTCGATTTCTTTTCTAATAGATCATGTAAAGTTTTTAAGTTATCTTTAGTTTCTGCGTACTTCTTTGGATTTTTAAGAAATAGATTTATTTGATAGTAGATATTTCTACCATTTACCTCATCTTGTAATAATTCAGGAAGAACTTTATTTCCCAAAATAATATTCGGCAGACCGATTTTATCAATTTTCACAAATCTTTTACCAAGTTCGTAAGATATCCGGCTGGTTTTATAAACAATTATGAAGGGAGTTCCAAGATAAGCACATTCTAAAGTAGCTGTTCCGGAAGTGATCGTAAGAAAATCACAATACTTCATCATCTCATAATTATATGAATCAATTTCTTTGATCTTGCTACCATTCAATCCCATTTTTTTAAATAATTCTTTGTTGATTGAACAAGCTCTAGAAACTAAAAATTCATATTTGTCGGGATTGAAATGATTTATAGCATTAATGAATTCAGGTGATAACCTTTTGATTTCATTTGCTCTGCTACCAGGAAAAAAACCAAGCCATTTTTTTGTTTCATCTAATTGGAATTTTTTTGCAAATTCTTTTTTAGTCAGCTTAAGTTCAATTTCTTCTGCTATTGGATGTCCTACATATGAAGAATGAACATTTTCTTTCTGTAGTAAATTTCCTTCAAAGGGAAGAATGTAGGCTATATAGTCAGTATATTTTTTCAGTTGAAATATTCTATTTTGTTTCCAGGCCCAAAATTGTGGAGAAATATAATATAGAACAGGAATATTGAACTTACTAGCTAACTTTGCTAATTTCATGTTAAACCCTGGATAATCAGTTAAAACTATAAGATCGGGTGTATTTTTCTTAAAGATCTTTTTTATTCTAAAATATATCTTTGTAAAGAAAAAAATGTGTTTTACAACTTCTGTAAAACCCATTACAGCAAATCGTTCAAATGGTTCGATTGTTGTAAAATTGTATTTAATCATATTGGGACCACCAATACCGAAAACAGAGATATCTTTACCTCGGTTTTGAAGTTCTCTTAGGATGATCGCTGAATGTATATCACCAGAATTTTCACCTGCTATCCAGAATATTTTTTTCATATTAATCTAGATCTGTGAAAAGAGTCTTGAGTTTTTTTATTTTATCTGAATTCAAGGTAAAATTAACATAATTAGCAAAGTTATCCAAAATGAGCAATGCATTTACATTGGTGTCCATACCCTTTATCTGTTTTAATCGATCAAAGAAAGCTAGATTAATTTTATGAACATCTTGATAATATTTTACAAGACCATTCAATTCCCAATCTGGTTCTTTACGATCTTTCATCAAAAAATATTGTTTAAGTAGATATGATGACATAGTTCTATAAAGAGTTTCTTGCTGACTTGCAAAAGGTAAATGAAATCTAACTAACTGCTTCAACTTATCTAATGTTGGACAACATGAAGTCGCCATAATTATTCCTAAGATTGAACTCACACCTTGTTGTAGGGATGTAGCTTTTGAGTAAGTACGTGCTGGTGTTTTTATCGTAATATCTGCGTCTTCAAAAGAAGATGAGCTTCTGAAATATTCCACAATATCGCTCATATTAACTGCAACAGGACAATGTGGATTTTGAGTTTCATTTAACTTGCAATTTGGGCATCTATGGAATTTCAGTTTTGTCCATTTGGGAGGATCATCGTACTTTTTTGGTTTCAAGTTTAAAGATTTTTTATACAAAGTGATATCAAAAGTTTTTGATTTTCCTTCATTATTAATAAAATTGTAAGAGTATTTCAACTTCTCCATCTTTTCTCCTTTTTATCAATCTATTCTTAAAATTGCCCTACGATTGCGGGGACCATCAAATTCACAGAAGAAAATTCCTTGCCATGTACCTAAAACAAGTTTGTTATCTTTAATTAAAACATCCTGAGAACATCCGATAATTGAACTTAAGATATGTGCATCAGAATTTCCTTCCATATGGCTAAATTCCTTATAAGAAGGAGAGATCTTTTTTAATGAGTAGAGCATATCTTGTTTAACACTGGGATCAGCATTCTCATTGATCGTAACTGCTGCGGTAGTATGAGGAATAAATATAGTTAATTTCCCATCTGAGATGTTTGCCTCTTTAGCAAATTTTTTCACATAATCTGTAATATTTACCATTTGTTTGTTTTCGGAAGTTGAAATGTTGATTATTTTTTGATCCATAAATATCTCCTTGATGCAAATAATTCTAGTTTAATCTATAATTTTAAGAATATTTATTATGTCAATTTTTATCAAGAAATTTTCCTTGACTCCAATAGGTTAGAATAAGTGTATAAATTAATGAATATGATTCAAATTATAAATTCTAGGGAGGATTTATGAAAAATCTACATCTTTCTGAAGAAGATAAAGTCTTGGGTGGTGTTTGTGGAGGTTTAGCAGAATCACTTAGTATCAATGCAAATATTATTCGGGGTATATTTATCGTTTCATTATTATTCGGCTTATCTGGTTTGTGGATTTATCTCATTTTGCTTTTTATATTACCAAAAAATGGTGAGAAAGAGCAAATAATTGATGTTGAAGTCAAAAGTGAGGATACTGACGAAGAGAAACCTCGTATCATAAGAACTTGGAAGAATAGAATGATTGCGGGGGTTTGTAGTGGATTAGCAAGATATCTACGTTGGGATGTTAGTATTATTAGAATAATTTTTGTTCTCAGCTCATTTGTGAGTGGTATTGGAATTATTCTGTATGTTATATTTTGGTTCTTTTTTCCCAATGAAGATTAAACGATTTACGATACGATTTTAGGGGGATTTATGCCTATTGTAACAATGGAAAATGCTGGTAGTTTGACCGATGATCAAAAAACTCAACTTATCAAGAAGTTAACCAATGCAGTCGTAGAAGTTACTGGAAAACCTGCTTCGGCTGTTTATGTGAGATTGGATGAAGTTAAAAGAGAAAATTTTGGAGTTGGCGGTAAACAACTTGGTTAATCTAGGAAGCTAATTTACAAGTTGATCAAGTAATTAATCAATTGATCAATAAAATCGAAGGGCGGATATATGAGATATGTTCTAGCTTTATTAATGCTCTTTAGCGTTCTATTTGCACAAATTTCCACTCCTGTGGAAGTTGCACCAGGATTGGATGATAAGATCTATACAGGTCAAAGAAGTTACAAAATTATTAACGATAACGTCTATATTACTTATAGGAGTTTAAATAATATTTACTTCACAAAAATTACAGCTAATAATCAACAAACCACTACATTAGTTTACAATTCGAATATCGATCATTCCTACTATTTAAAACCCTCTATAGAAGTGATGGATAATGGAAATATCATTATTGTTTTCTCAAATCAAATAGAAGAAGAACCCGGATTTTTGTATAGAGCATTATCAACGGATGGAGGAGAGACCTTCGAGGTCGAGAGTTACCAATTTGACACAGTGGGCACACCATACGTAGTCAAACGGACTAGTTCAGTTGATATATGCTTTGAAACACATGGAGAACTTGCTACGAAACCTCTATCTGAATTTAACCATTTTTCATTGATAGAGAAAACAGAAAATGAGGATGGCGGAATAAATTCGAGTTTAGCCGTTTTCCGGGGACAAGATTCCTTTTTGGGACCTGTTCATTCTAATGATGATATTTGGATCCAAAATGTTGGTGGTTGGCCTACCTTTTATGATATGGTTACTACATCAAATAGAATTATGGATGTAGCTACTGGGCAACCAGCAGTTAATTTTGCGCCTATGGATCAAATATTTCTTGGTGGGTATGAAGAGAATGTAGAACCTTACTCAGTATTTTATGATGCATCTATATCTAACGGAATTGAGCTTGGTGATCCAAACACCGATATTGTCTATGTTGAAATGGATGGAGGTATGTTTTCGAGTTTTTATGGTGAGATCATTGAAGTTGGTGTACAAAATTTCGATGTTTACAGCTGGTATCCTCATAATGCCGAAACTGCTAATGCTGCTGTAAACGCTGGTAATAACTGGTTTGAAGATGCAGATATTGTCCATGAGAATGAGGTTACAATTTATGATACGATTTGGACAGCTGGACCTAATCTGCCTTTAGATGATCAAAACTTCCGGATACCTAATGGAGAATTATGGATCAAAGGAGAAGTTTCTGGAAATACTTTTTTTGGTTGTGCTGATACTGTTTATATCGTAGGGGATATTACTTATGAGGGGACTCTAGTTGGAACGGCACCGGATGGTTTTTCCGGATTTGATCCTGTCACTGGTGAACCGCAATATGATGAACCGGTTAATGAAAATGATTATTTTGGTCTATTTTCTGAAAAGAGGATATACATTAAATACAAACACAAAGATCCAATTAGCGGAGAAATCGTAGATGATAATTGTGATGGCAATGTTTACCTGTACGGAGCCTATTCAGCTCCGGTATTAGCAGATTCTTTAGTTTATGGTGAGATGGCTTGTCATTATGATGGTATTTTTTCATTTGAATATCAGCATCCACATGGTTCTACTCCGAATTTTACAGCACTAAGTCCATATACACTAGAAGATACGGTTTATACTTTTGTAGACTTACATAGATATGTATTTCCTATAATTGATAATTTACCTCCCGGTATTGAAGGTTTTAATCTGCATGGAGGAGCACCTTTGGGATACGGCTCATGCGGATTTCCCTATGAAGATCCAGCTTACATTAATTCTTATCCTAATAACGATCCCGAAAATTACGTTTATCCTTATGGTACAGATTATCCCTGGTACAATCCAGTTTGGCCTGAATCTTCGGAGGATATAAGTTACGAGCGAGGTATATTACATATATTTGGCTCAATTAGCCAAGCAAGAAGAGGATTCATACATCGCTCCGGCTCTGATCCTTATAATCACCCACAAGGTTATGTATCTCCGAGTCCCTGGGAGATGGATTTGTATCATTATGATGGAAGTCACCCATCCACTGGGTATGGTAAAGACTATTTATATGATCGACGTTTTAAAGATAAAGCAATCACCAATTTTCCATTTGCAGTTCAAAGTCCAGAAATTACAAGAGAGATCATAGTCATGCATTCGGATGATAGCGGTGTTAGCTTTGAAGAATCGTATACAGAAATCGTGGAAGAAACTATAGATGACGTCTGGATGGATACTGATGGTGAGAAACTATTAATAGCTTATTATAGCGAGGTTGGTGAGGAAGTATTTCACTTCTTGGTTTCTGATGAAAACTCGCAAGAGTTTACTCATTATGTAAGCTATAATTTGGGAAATGCTTTAAAAAATGCATACATTGTCGGCGATACGATTTTCGCAAATGTAATTGATTACAATACAGAAGCTATCGTTAAATATGATCTAAATGACATCTATCCAGATATAATTCAAGTTTATCAACCTTCCTTTCATTTAGCTGATTTTACAATTAATGAGAACGATGTGTTTGGCTATGTTCAAGATAATTTTGTAGGTTCAATCAATTTGAACTTGGATTACTATTATGATAATGAAGATGGTCTCTTAATGGGATTGCAAAATTGGCAGCACAATTTTGGAGAGTTTTCTCATATAGATTCTAAAGTATCTCTCCAACTTGATGACAATGAGAATGTCTATTCTACATTACTGATCGACAGAGAGCAAAACAACTATTCAGAGGGTGAACTCTATCTCATCTCAGGTGAGTTAGAAGGAATCGTGAAAACTCCTCAGACAGAAACTGTTCCAATTACTCAGCAATTAACGATTTATCCTAATCCCTTCAACCCGGCAGCTGCCGGACGCAGTCCATTTACAACGATCACATTCTCATCACCAGAAGTTTCCCAGAATAAAGACATTGAAGTTGTGATCTATAATGTAAAAGGACAGAAAGTGAAAGTTCTTAGACTGAATGAACATTATCCGAACAATACTGAAGTTGCCGGTGAAAAAAAGTATAGTGCTGTTTGGAATGGGACTGATAAAAATAGTAGTGCATTATCCAGCGGTGTTTATCTTTTCCAATTAAGTATAGATAATAAAATTCGTAGGGTGAAAAAGGGTTTATTACTTAAGTAGATCAAAGTTCAAATAATTATCTTTTTGTATAAGTTCAGTTTTTACCTCGATGGGTAAAAATCAAATTTGTTAAGTGTGAGAATAAATAATTAAGTCAGTATAGTAACTATCTCTTGACTTTCAGAGTATCAATATTGTTTTCATTTCAAAATATTAGGGTAGATAATAAGATGAAAATAAAATTGATCGTTGCTATGATTTTCTTGCAGATAACTATATCTGCATATAATTTCTTATCACCAATGATCAAGCAAGCTCGAGTAAACATACCAGAAGCCGGAGAATATAAATTTGCAGAGAAACAGATCATAATTAACTCAGAGAAAGTTTACAACGATTCTATTTTGTATATTAGGGATCAGGATTATACGATTGATTACTCAGAAGCTAAGATTACATTTCAACAATCCCCGGGACAAATTAAAATCGAATATATGATCTATCCATCTAATCTTTTAGATAGATTTTATTATTATAAGGTAAGAGAATATTCAGATTCACTTAAATTTGAAGATTCCATGGCTTCCAAAAGATTGTTCTATCATAATACGAATTTAAACATTACAGGTAATAAAACAATTTCTGTCTCATTATCCAATGATGATAATTTCGATCTTGATCAATCTCTGTTTTTAAAAATTAACGGCGACTTGAGTGATGATATAAAAATAGAAGCTCAGCTTACAGATAGTCAATCTCCTATAACTCCAGAAGGGGATTCACAACAACTCAGTAACTTGGACAAAGTTTTTCTTAGGATCTATGGAAGAAACTATGAACTTGCTTTTGGTGATCTTGAGATGCAATTTTCAAATACGGAGTTTATAAACTACACACCCAAATTTGAAGGGTTGAAAATTGGTTGGGAAAATATCAATTACTACAAAGGGGCAATGGCAATTTCAAAAGGTAAGAAAAAGACAATTGATTTCAAAGGAGTTGAAGCTAAACAAGGTCCCTACTATCTTAATACAGAAAGTGTATTTAGTTTACAAGTAGTTCCTGGTACTGAAGAAGTTCATTTAAATGGGGAAAAGATGCAGCGTGGTATGGATTACACGATCGATTATTCCGAAGGTAGTATTATGTTTACTAATTCACATTTTATCTCATCGAATTCTTTTATACAAGTATCATTTCAATATTCTGATCAGGATTATAGACAAAATATGTATCTAGCATC
>LSCM01000150.1 GCA_001577185.1 Cloacimonetes bacterium TCS62
GTTTTTATAAAATTGTAAATATCTGCTCGCTTGTCTTGGGATGAATGAAATTCTATCTTAATTCGAAATGTCTTATCATCCTTTTTTTCGATCGAGAGAATAGTAATATCATCAACATTCTCTGCTAGTTTGGGAATCTGGTTTTCTTTTGCAATAAGATCGATGTGAAATGATGTCTTCTCGCGAGATTGTGATTGAAGCTCTTCTGTAGAACCATCTGCTACGATCTTACCTTTATTGATAATAACAATTCTGTCACAAACTGCTTGTACTTCCTGCAGAATATGACTAGATATGATCAAAGTCTTTTCCTTTCCCAACCTTTTGATAAGCTGTCTGATCTCTATTATTTGATTGGGATCCAAACCACTTGTCGGCTCATCCAAAATAAGGATCTTGGGATCATGAAATATAGCCTGCGCTATGCCGACTCTCTGTTTAAATCCTTTTGATAAACTCTTTATGGGTTTCTGAACAATTCCGCGCAATCCACAAAGATCGATCACTTCTTTCAATCTCTTTTTGAAATTATCTAGATCTCTAATTTTTGAAACAAACTGAAGATAGTCATAGACTGTCATGTCAGTATACAGTGGATTATGCTCCGGTAGGTAACCGATCATCTTTCTAATTTCTTTAGAATCTTCTTCTATATTGAGATCTTCAACTTGAATACTACCTTTTGTTGGTTTTAGGAATGAGGTTATCATCCTGAGGGTAGTAGTTTTTCCAGCACCGTTTGGACCTAAAAATCCTAAGATCTCTCCTTCGTTGATCTCGAAATTAGCATGATCGACTGCACGTAATGTGCCATAATCTTTAGTAAGATTTTGAAGTTGAATCATAACTATTTTCTCCTTTTTTAATTAATTATATAAACGTTTCAAAAAAATTGCTTGAAATTGTCAAGTGTAAATATAGCAGACTCATGTTCAGAGTGCTTAATGCAGCGAAATTTCAGTCTGAATGTATGTGTTTAAATTATTTGTGTAAATTATGATGGTATCTGAGAGCAAATTTAGAAAAGTAAAGTTATTAGTAGTTTAAGAATGTTACTTTTTTAATAATAAATTATTGACTAGAAAGATGGAATGAGAAAATTAAAGCTTATGAAAATCAAAGCACAAGAATTACGGGAATTAGTTCAGTACAGTATGTTAGGGTTAACTATGATCATTGTTGTTCTTTTGATCAACAATGTATTTACAATTGCACATGAATTTTGTCCATATTCAACTGTTTGTTTCGGAGCAATGAGTTTAAATCCTAATTTTTCTACATTACTATTCCCAATTGCTGTAATTTTAGGTTTGATCATTGCCATAAGTGCAATTTTTTGGGGAAGAAGATTCTGTGGTTATGTATGTCCGTTCGGGACTGTTCAGGAATTAATTTATAATCTTAATCCCAGATCAAAAAAAGCTAAACAATATCAATTACCGAAATGGTTGCACAGGTTATTTAACATTTTCAAATATATAGTTTTTTTTATAACGATTTCAACTGCTTTACGGATAATACAATATGGATACATGAAATTCTGTCCTGTGTTAGCTGTTTCTCATCCTCAAAACATCACGCTCTATTCCGCCATTACATTGTTCATGATTTTTGTAGTCGGCTATTTTCTAAATCGATTTTGGTGCAGATACCTTTGCCCTTATGCAGCTTTGATGAATTTGTTTCAGTATATTGGAAGACTGTTGCACATCAAATCAAGCAGGATCCAGGCCAGTGAGGATAACTGTATAAATTGTAAACATGCTCCAATAGCTGTCCCATGCAGATAGAGATGCATCGGGAAAAACGAGTGGAAAATGTTAACTGTATCTTCTGCTTGAAATGCATAGAGAGTTGCCCGATTGAAAACTGTATCGTAATAGATAAAAAAATATAATTGATACTAACTAAGTAATTGGTTTAGAAATTGCGTAAAAAAATTAATAAATATTTTGTAGGAGATTGAAATGAAAAGTAGATGGTTTATAATTTTTACAATAATAGTGCTAATAACGGTGAATATATTTTCGGACTCTAATGAAGGTTTGGAACTTAATGAAGAGAGTGGGAAATTAAAGCAGATCGCTGGAAACTGGTTTTTGAATACAGGTGAGGATATTATCAAACTTTCTCTTGCACCGAAAGAATTCTTAAAAGAAATAAAGCTCGAACTTTCTTCCCAAATGGAATTAACTGTTAAAGGTAGTTCAATTGAAGATGAATTTGTCGTTTACTCTCTGGAAATAGCAGAAAGTGAGTATCAATTACGAGAGGAAACAGGTGATACTTTATGGGAAGTGAAGCCGTACAAAGTTATTGCTGAAAAATGTATCGGCTGTCGTTTATGTGTTCCTGCTTGTCCGCAAAATGCTATTACAATGGTGGATGGTATTGCTGTGATCGATGCTGATAAATGTGATGGAGATGGGATCTGTAAAAATGGGGATGATAAGAATTACAAAGGTTGCCCGGTCGATGCGATAGAGCAAAAGGAATAAAATCAAAACAGGATTTTTAAAAATATGAAGAAGTTCTTATTATTATTATTTGCAGGTATTTTGATCTTTGGATGTGAAGATACTGTAGATAAAACTACAAGTTATGATAACACTCCCAGAGTCGAATATTCAGATTGTACTGCCTGTGGTGAATGTACGATAAATTTTCATTGTCCTGAAGATGCTATAAAAGTTGATCCAGTTACATATACTGCCTACATAGATGCGGATAAATGTACAAGCTGTATGAGTTGTATAAACAATTTTGAATGCCCGGATAATGCTTTCACTTTAGTAAAAGATGTAATTTCTCCTGCTCAAATAGAGAATTTCACTGCTGTATCTGATTCATTTGGCAAATTGGAGCTGGAATTCACCTCACCTGGTGATGATTCACTTTCCGGAAGAGCTTATCGTTATGAATTATCCTTGAAAGACCCCGAAGGTTCTAGTATTAACACGGATTTTATAGAACCTGTTCCACAATCTGCAGGGTCACAAGAATATTGGATTCTTGAAGAATTACCGCCTAACACTCAAATTGCCATTCAAATACTAACTTATGATGAAATGCAGAATTTTTCTGTTTCTCAGCAGCAAGTTATGATAATGGGCGAGGATGTAACTGCACCTGCAGCCATTTCAGATCTACAGGAGAATCCAGGTTTTTATCAAATAGAACTTTCCTGGACAGCGCCCGGAGATGACGGTATACAGGGAACAGCAGCGGGATATGAACTAAGATATTCTACAGAAGATATCTCTCCGACCAATTGGGGAGATGCACAGATCATCTCTCAAGTTCCTCAACCTCTGATCGCAGGTACTCAGCAAGGTTGTATAATTAATGATATTGAAGAAGAGGAAGAATATTATTTTGCTATCAAAGCTTATGATGAAAATCAAAATTTTTCAGATATGTCCAATGTTGTAAATTCTGCTCTTTTGGATGATACGATCCCGCCTGCCCAAATTGATGATCTGGAAATTCCCCAAAATTCTATCACAACAGAATCCTTTCAAATAGAGTGGACAGCTGTGGGAGATGATGGTGAAGTAGGAAGTGCTGATTATTATGTGATAAAAGTCCACACTGAAAATATTACATCCTCAAATTGGAATAGTATTGATGAGATTGTGCAAAATATATCACCTCAGGAAGCTGGGAATTTGGAAACTTTAACTATTTCAGATCTTCTAACTAATACAGAATATTTCGTTGGGATCAGGGTTTACGATAATTCGGGGAATATCTCTCAGCTTTCAAATATTGCTCAATCGACTACAAATATTATACCTGATGAAACTCCTCCAGCCATGATAGATGATCTTTTTGCAGAACCAACTGAGACTGCTATAGAACTTAGTTGGACGGCTACCGGAGATGACGGAATGGAAGGAACTGC
>LSCM01000151.1 GCA_001577185.1 Cloacimonetes bacterium TCS62
AACTTGTTATAGTAATTGATTTTGAGAATCAACTTTGAGAAATTGAATTTCACTCATACTGCAATCTATACAGATCATAATATAAACCACCTTTATCTAGCAGCTCCTGATGATTACCGCTTTCGATTATCTTTCCTTTATGTAAGACGATAATTCTATCCACATGTTGAATAGTTGACAAGCGATGTGCAATAATGATAGAAGTTCTATTTTTCATTAATTTTTTTAGAGCATCCTGGATGAGGATCTCAGTTTCTGTATCGATATTAGAGGTAGCTTCATCCAGCACAAAAATAGCGGGATCATAAGCTAGAACACGAGCAAAAGCTATTAATTGTCTCTGTCCGACTGAAAATGTAGAACCGCGTTCCATCACTTGTTCCATATATTTATCTGGTAGATTATCAATAAATTTATGAACATTAACATACTTTGCAACTTTTTGAATATCTTCATCACTAATATCTTGCTTGTCCATTATAATATTATCTTTTATAGTAGCAGAAAATAAGAAGACATCCTGCTGAACAATTCCAATATTATCACGAATATCCTCTAACGAATATTCTTTCATTTTTTTACCATCAATTAAGATCTCTCCCTTTTGATAGGGATACAAGCCAGCTAATAAACTAATGATAGATGTTTTTCCCGAACCTGTATGCCCGACCAAAGCTACTTTTTCACCTGGTTTTATTTTAAAGGAAATGTCTTTAAGTACCCATTCGTCATCATTATAGGCTAGCCAGACATTTTTGAACTCAATATCTCCTTTGAATGTTTCTATCTTCTGTGATGCTCCATTTTCTAATCTAAAATCTTCGGGCCTCTTATCCATAAGATTAAAAATTCTTTCTGTGCCAGACATAGCTGCTTGTAAGATATTAAATTTTTCACTTAAGCGATTGATCGGTTGGAAAAATCTATCCAAGTAACTGGTAAAAGCAATGAATACCCCTAAAGTTATTACATTATCCAGTATTTGTCCACCTCCGTACCATAATAGTAGTCCAATTGCTATTCTGCGCATGGAATTGATCATAGGTCGGAAAAAAGCAAATAGCTTCATTTGCTTAATGGAAGTATCGAAATATTCTCGATTAATTTTAGCGAATTCTTTACGTTTACGATCAAATTGATTAAATAACTGGATAATATTAACACCAGAAATATCCTCGGATAAAGTTGCATTGATCTTTGCTACTTTTTTCCTTACTTTACGATAAATAATGCGACTTTTTTTCATGAAGATTCTAAAAAGTACGTAAACTACAGGAAGCACGGTAAAGGTAATAAGTGCAAGACGCCAATTGAATACTAACATCATGACAATGATACCAGTAAGAACAAGAAATTCTTGTAAAAGTTGTATTAGACCATTGCTGAACATTTCATCCAATGTTCGCACATCGTTCGTGATTCTGGTAACTAACCTACCTATAGGATTTTTATCAAAAAATGAAAGAGGCATTTTGGAAACATGGGAAAAAACAACTTTCCGAAGATCAAACATAGCATGTTGTGAAGCGAAGTTGATAGTAAAGATCTGTAGATAATAGAATAAGAATTGAGCTACTAAGATCACAAAGATGATAATACCAAAAGTACGGATCTTACTAATATTATAGTTTTGCAACTTTCTGATCTCACTTTCTTCTATTTTTCCTTCTTTCTTAAGATTGAATAATTCATCTGAACGTATAGAAAGAAACTCATTTGAAATAATATCCGGGTTAATTTCTTTCAATAAATCTTTGTTTGCTGCTGTGTTATTTGCCAAGAACACTTTTGGAGTAAATCGATTACTTTCTTTGAGTTTTTGGAGCACATCTTTCGGAATAAAATTTAATTTATTATCAGAAAAAGTTAAATAATATCTATCTTTGATCTCATATTCTTCAAATTTTATTTTAGAATATGATTTGATAAATGTATCTCTGTCATAAGCTGAATTGAATAAGATCATATTTTTATTAGCTGTTATATGCTGATCAACTGCAATTTTCATTATAGCTGGAACAGAAAGTTCACAAGCTGCGATAAAAAGTAACATGATAAACGAAATGATAACATGAAATTTGTAGGGCTTTAAGAATTTGATCAAACGCTTTAACAAATCCTTATCATAGATCTTATCTTCTATGTTATCTTCCGCAAATCCACCTATATGATGTCTCATCTATTTCCCTTCGTCCCCTGTGTTTGTTGTAGATATTTTCTCTTCCAATTGCTGCTTTTCGTAAATAATCTGATAGATACCTTTTGCTTCTAATAGCTCCTCATGGGTACCTTGTTCCACGATCTTTTTATCGTCCAAGACTATAATATTGTCAGAATGCTGAAGTGAGGATATTCTATGAGCAATTATGATAGTTGTCTTACCTCTTCTTAAGGTAATTAAATGATCTAAAATATTCTTTTCAGTTTTTGTATCAACAGCCGAAAGAGAATCATCTAAGATCAAGATATTAGGATTTGTTAAAATAGCACGAGCTATGGCAATTCGTTGCTTTTGACCACCGGATAGTGTAACTCCTCGTTCTCCGACCATAGTATCAAATCCATTTCTAAAATCGAGAATATCATCATATACTTGTGCTTGTTTAGTTACTCGAATAATCTCCTCTTCACTGGCGTTGGGTTTACCCAGAATTATATTATCTCTGAGTGTTTGTGAAAATAAGAAAATTTCTTGGGGTACCATCACTATATTTTCTCTGAGAATTTGTAGAGGAATATTGTAAATTTCTTTATCATCAATATAGATGCTATTTTTTTCTGGATTATAAACGCGAGTCAGCAAATCAATAACTGTTGATTTACCACTACCTGTTCTGCCAACGATTGCTAGAGTTTTACCTGCATTAACTTTAAAGGAAATGTCATCGAAAATTAATGGAGACTTTTCATCATAGCTGAAAGAGAGATCTTTATATTCTATCGTACCTCTCAATTCTTTAATTGAATGATCAACTTCTGCTTCATCAACAATTTCAGGTTTCTCATCGAATATTTTGTTGATCCTATTCAGCGATGCTGTACCACGCTGATAAAGGTTAACAACCCATCCGATCGCTATCATCGGCCAGACGAACATTCCCAGATATTGGAAAAAAGCGATGAATTCACCAATTGTTATTTCACCAACCATTGTTGCTTCTCCACCGAAAACCATAACGATCATCATGCTAAGTCCTATGATCAACATAAAAGAAGGATGAAACATACCTTGGATGCGGACCAGAGAGATATTTTCTTTTACATAATCATAAGCAGATTCAGATATTTTTTGCAATTCCGAATCCTCCTGTACAAAAGCTTTTACAACTCTTATGCCTGAGATACTTTCTTGTACTTTTCCGGACATTGTAGCAAATGTTTTCTGAACTTTATCGAATCTTTTGTGAATTTTTTTACCAAAAACTATAATTATTATGGTGAGAAATGGTAACGGAATTATGGATAGCAAAGTTAAACGTAGATTGATTTGGATCATAAAAGCTAGTGAAGCGATCGTTAGTAAAATAATATCAACTCCAATCACAAAACCAAATCCGACCAACATTCTAATAGCTCTAAGATCATTTATTGCATATGCCATCAAATCACCTGTTTTGCTGTGATTGAAGAAATTTGCAGAAAGCGACATAAGATGTTCAAAATAATCCTGTCTTACATTTCTATCTACAAACCAGGCACTACCCAAGATGAAAAGACGCCAAAAATAGCGCATCAAAGTCATAAGTAGGGCTATCAGCAATATAGCTAATCCAGCATATAAGAGATTTGTTTTAGTAAAGCCAACTTTACCAATTCCATCTATAGCATGTTGTATGATCTTTGGAATTATCAATTGAGCTAAATCGATTAAAATCAGTAAAAATATACCAAAGAGAATCCTTTTAAAATTTTGTTT
>LSCM01000152.1 GCA_001577185.1 Cloacimonetes bacterium TCS62
TGATTATAGAATTAGAAAAAGATAAATATGAGCAATTTAGTTGGAATGGTAAAAACAAAGCTGATAAAAAATGTAGCTCTGGAATGTATTACTATCTTATTTCTACTTCGGATGGTCAGATAGCAAAGGGAAAGATCGCCTTGATCAGATAATGAAAAAACTCCTTTTCTTGTCAACCTACAAAAGTCCTTCTGTTTTAAGGGATTATGAAATTTTAAAAAAACATTTTAAAACTAAAACTTTGTTTTTTCCGAATATTAAAAAAAAACCTTTTGATATCTTAAAAACAATTATAATCATTCTAATTAATGTCTATAAAAATGATTATATTTTTGTTCGCTTCGGTGATTTTAGAGCATATCTGGTAGTTCTTTTCAGCAAAATCTTTAAAAAAAGGAACGCTGTTGTAATTGGAGGTTACGAGGTAACCCATGAACCGCAATTTCATTATGGAGGTTTGTCATCAAAAGGAAGGAAAAATAGGATCCGATATATTCTGAAGAACAGTGAAATTATTATTGCAAATTCAGAATTTAGTAAAAAAGAGATCAATGATTTAGATCCCAACGTGAGAGTTGAAGTCATAAATCATGGAATCGAAAAAACAGAAAAGATATCACATAAAAGGAATCTGATTGTGACGATTGGTAATTGTTATGAATACAAGCACAAACTCAAAGGAATAGATACATTTGTGAAAGCTACGAAAGATTTAAATATTTCACCGATCATTATAGGTGATTATGAGCAGAAGGTATATAATGAATTAAAAAGTATCAACCCATCAATTGTAATGACCGGATTTTTGCATCATGATAAAGTTATGGAGATGTTAAAGAGTGCTAAAGTTTATTGTCAGCTTTCTTATAGAGAATCTTTTGGAGTGGCATTATTAGAAGCTATGTCCGTTGGTTGTATTCCGGTTGTTACTAATAGGGCTGCACTTACTGAAGTGGTTGGTGATTATGGATTCTACACTAAATTTGGAGATGTAGATAATACAGTAGAAAAAATAAAAAATGCTTTAAGTTCAAATATTTCAGAAAAAGTTGTAGATCGAGTATCAACAAATTTCACTTTAAAACAAAGAGAGAAAAAAATTCTGGAGTTGATGAGGGAAAAAAATTGGATTTAAAAATTGGTATAATTGGCTTAAAGCCAGGTTGGAAAATAATCTTAGACCAACAAGGGCTAAACTATGAAGCTGTTGAGTTGAATAAAAAGCTTTCACCAAATCAATATTCAGTTTTAATTGTAGATGATCATAAAACTACTAAAAATAACATTTTACATTATTTGGAAATGGGAGGTTCAATACTATTCTCATCAAAAGCTTATGCTCAAGTTTTTGATAAAAAAATACGATCGGTACGGAAAAAATATTTATTATCAGATCAAGAATCAATGTTTAGTTCGATAGGATTAATCGACATTTCTAATCGTATTGCAATTCCCAAAAAAGCAAATATTAAGTTGATCGATTCAGGTTTACAGGTTTATTCGGGAAAATATAAAAAGGGATCCTTTTTTGTTATTCCAATTGATATTAATAAAGAGATCTTAAATATGAACGCATGTCGGAGAAAATTTAATGCTGATAGAATGGAGCTACCTTCGGAAATAGTGGCACAAGTTTCAAAAGGTAAAATTAGAAAATTGTTGGTATATATCCTTCAAAAATTACATTATGAGAGAAATTTACCTTTTATTCATAAAATAACTATACCAGATTATCAGGGATTGTTTATTTTCCGTATTGACACAGATTTTTGCTCTAAAGATGAAGCTGATGCTATATACAGATTGTGTGAAAAGCATAATATAAAGGCTACTTGGTTCCTAGATACACAGGACAAGTCGAAACTAGAAGAATATTTCAGTAAACTAAAAGGACAAGAGCTTGGTCTTCATTGTTTTAAGCATAAAGTATTCGATAATTATAATGACAATGATAAAAATATAAAAAGGGGAATATATAATCTAAAAGAAAGTAATATTTCACAGAAAGGTTTTGCAGCACCTTTTGGAGATTGGAATAAATATCTGGATTGTTCCTTACAGAAAAATAACTTCAGTTATTCTTCTGAGTTTGTTCCGAGTTACGATGATCTACCATTTTTCCCATATAGTAATAGTAAATTTTCTAAAGTATTGCAAATTCCGATTCATCCGATTAGCCCCGGTAGGTTAAGAAGATCACATTTTTCTGATACAGAGAAAATAAAATATTATAAGGATATCATAAAAAAAAGAATAACCGAAAAAGATCCTATAATCATATATCATCATCCTCATCATAAAATGCTAAAAGTAATTGATGCAATCTTTTCTCATATAAACAGTTTGGGTATTCCTAATCTTACAATGTCTGAGTATGCTAGTTGGTGGAAAAAAAGGGTTAAGACAAAAACTGATATCTCTTATAATAATGGATATATTACATTTAGGAATTTGGATAGAAAAATAAATTTTTTGATTTATAAAGATAACATGATCTCCTGTCTTCAGCCTAAAGCAAAACTTTTATTTTCAAACATTGAATTTACTAAAAATAATCTTTTAAAAAGAGAAAAAAACATAGCATCTATGAGAAAGTATCATTGGCGAGATCTATTATATAATTATGAATCATGGCGTAGTAGGAAAAATAGGTGATAATATGAGAATTTTTTTAACTAGTTATCAAACTGTAATGTTGAATAAAAGTGGACCTACATACAAATTAATACATACAAAGAAAGCCCTTTCTAACGAAGGAATAGAAGTATTATTCTATGATATGTGGGATCATGATTTGCAGATTAAGGAAGATGATTTATTCCATATATTTAACGCCAGTGTCTCTACATATTCATTAGCCAAAAATCTTCTAAGATTTGGAGCTAAATATGTTGTAAATCCAATTTTTTTTAGTAACCATAAATCAGGAACTCTGAAAATTTACAGAGAATTGGAAAAACCGTTTCTAAAGATTTTTAAGCGCTCCAGTTCAGATTACGAATTCACTAAATATGTATGTAAAAATAGTGATATGGTACTTCCTAATACTTTAAAAGAAGAAGAACTCCTTGTTAATGGTTTGAATGTTGATAGAAACAAAACAAAAGTTATTCACAATGGTGTTGAGAAAAGATTTTTAAATGGAGACCCATCTTTGTTTGAAAAGAAATACGGAGTAAGAGATTTTGTTTTATATGTTGGTCATCTCGGAAGTTATCGAAAAAATGGTTTAAAAATGATACAAGCATTAAAAAAAATCGAAGTACCGGTATTTATCATTGCAAATGTCTTTAAAGGTTCAGAGGGTAATAAATGTATTAGAGAAATTGAAAACAGTAAAAATATTACACTGATTGAGTGGATGGGACATTACGACAAAATGTTGGAATCTGCATATGCAGCTTGTGAAACTTTCATTTTACCGTCAAAGTATGAAACTCCAGGTAGAGCAGCCCTGGAAGCAGGTTTAGCAGGAGCCAATATAGTGATAACACCGCATGGTGGAACAAAAGAATATTTTGGAAGTATGGTAGAATATGTAGAACCAGATTCTGTGAATTCGATTATTAAGGGGATCGAAAAATCCTTGAACAAAGATAAAACTTCTGATTTGAGAGAACATATTAAACAGAATTTTATTTGGCCTGTAATAGCGAAACAAACGATCAACATATATAATAAAGTTTTGAATAGATGAAAGTATATTTTAAAAAGATTCTTCATTACTTTGCCGGTAAGCTTTTTAATAAAATACTATTATTGTTTTTTCTTCCGATCTTTACTCATTTTATGGTGCCTTCAGAATACGCAATTTATACAAACTTTTTAATCTTTATCGCTTTTGCAAGTTTGATATATTTAC
>LSCM01000153.1 GCA_001577185.1 Cloacimonetes bacterium TCS62
TAATCACCAGATTGGATTTCCTTAAGCCAATCCTGATGATCTACATACCAATTTATGGTTTGTTTTATGCCAGATGCAAAACTGAACTCCGGTTCCCAATTTAACTCTTTCTTAATTTTTTCAGAATTGATGGCATAACAAAAATCATGTCCTTTTCTATCTTCAACAAATTCTATAAGTTCATCTGTTTTATCCATCTGTTTTAAAATTAACTTAGTTATTTCAAGATTAGTATAATGAATTCCAGAACCTACATTATATATTCTTCCTGGAACTGCATCATGTAAGATCAGATCTATTGCTCTACAATGATCTTCAACATACAACCACTCTCGAATATTTGATCCGCTACCAAATATCGGAATTTTTTGGTTGTTCATTGCATTACTGATAATAGTTGGGATCAGTTTTTCTGGAAATTGATTTGCACCATAATTATTACAAGATCGAACAATATTAACTCTTTGTTTAAAAGTATGATGCGCAACTCTTACAAGCTGATCAGCTGCAGCTTTACTTGCAGAATACGGATTATTGGAAGATATTTTTTCATCCTCTATCGAAGGAGAATCTTTCTGAACAGAACCATAAACTTCATCCGTCGAAATTTGAACGAATTTTTTTACATCTTGTTCTTTAGAATGGTTGAGAAGATTTTGTGTTCCCATAATGTTTGTTTTGAGGAAAATGTTGGGATCAAGAATACTTTTATCAACGTGTGTCTCGGCAGCAAAATTTACCACAAAACTTGGGTTAAACTGTTCAAAAACGTTTTCAACATCAGAATTAACGGCAATATCGCCTTTTACGAAAGTATAATTCTGATCATCACCCAAACCAGTGAGATTATTAAGATTTCCAGCATAAGTTAACTTATCAAAATTAATTATCTTATAATTTGGATATTTATGACTGATGTATTTAATAAAATGTGACCCAATAAATCCTGCTCCGCCTGTTACTAAAATTATCTCTGAATTTGTATGTCCTACTTTTTTTTTCATAAATTTCCCTTATTGTTTTATATTAATAACGATAAATAATAAAATATTGGTGCTGCTATTAACAAACTATCAAATCTATCTAATACTCCTCCATGACCTGGTAGAATATATGAACTATCTTTAACGCCTACATCACGCTTCAACATTGATTCGAAAATATCTCCAAGTTGACCGAATATTCCTACAGCAACAACCAATAAAATACTATTAGTTAGCTCTAATACTTGCCAGTGATACAAAGCAAATGCAAAAAATAATGTAAAGCAAAAACCAGCAATAAAACCCTCTAAAGACTTGTTTGGACTTGCTTTAATAATACCTTTATGTTTACCAAACTTATTTCCAATAAAATAAGCAAAGGAATCAGTTATCCATATCATACAGATCAAACTTATTAATAAAATATTACCGTTCTCTAATTGTCTGAGCTTGTAGACACAAGAAAGCATAAAGCTAATGTATAAAATCGAAAACAATAAAGATGAACCACGTATTATTGCACCTTTTAGTCTATTCTTGAAGATGTCATATCCCATAAAAGCAAGTGCAATAATCAAAAATGAAGGTATGATAAGAGAAAAATCGAACTTGATCAAAAGTAAGAAGACAACCAAATTTACAGGTATCGATAAAATTGGAAATATTATATCTTTCTTCCTGAACATATTCCGGAGTTCAATAAACATTACCAAATCTATTAAACTAAGAAAGATAATGAATGAAATTTCTCCTTTATAAAAGAGAAACAAAATTATTGGTATAAAAATTACTGCAACAATAATGCGTTTTAACAGCTTCATTTACCTAGCTCCAAATCTTCTTTTTCTTTTCTGGAAATCCAGAATGGACTTTATGAATTCCTTCCGACTGAAATCTGGCCACAAGGTTTTTGTAAACCAGAATTCAGAGTATGCTGTTTGCCAAATTAAGAAATTAGAAAGTCGCTCTTCCCCACTTGTTCGAATCACAAGATCAGGATCTGGCATTCCAGCAGTATAAAGTGAATCACTAACCATTTTCTCCGATATTTCATCAATATCTATTTCTCCAGTTTGAATATTGTTTGCAATTTTTTGGAAAGATTCTATTAACTCTCGTCGCCCTCCATAATTCATAGCAACATTTAAGTGTAAGCCATTATTATTCCAGCTTCTTTTACATGTCTCAATTACTTTTTTGTTATATCTTTTTTCAATTTCTTGCTGACTACCTATAAAACGAATATTTACATTATTTTTCGTCAATTCATCAATTTCGTCAATCAATGAGTTCATGATCAATTTTAAAAGATAATTGACCTCATGTTTGGAACGTCTCCAATTCTCTGTAGAAAAAGCATAAACTGTTAAGTAGTTTAAATCAATTTCAACAGCAGTTTCTACTATTCTTCTAACAGCTTTAACGCCTTCTTTATGACCTTTAATTCTGTTTTTAGAATTTTTTTCAGCCCAACGTCCATTTCCATCCATTATTATAGCAATATGTTCAGGCATTTGTTCTTTATCAATTTGTGAGATTAATTTCTTATACATATTTAAGCCCTACTTTTCTTTCGTTTATCCTCTGCTTTCATTTTGAGATAGGAATTCATGAAATCATCAAGATCTCCATCCATCACATTAGAAATATTTCCAGTTTCGTAGTTAGTTCGATGGTCTTTCACCATCTGATATGGATGGAAGACATAGGATCTGATCTGATTTCCCCAGCCAATATCTGTTTTTTTATTTTCTAACTTTTGTCTTTCTTTTTCTCTTTCTTCTTCGTAATGTTGATATAACCTGGATTTTAGTATTTTCATTGCAACTTCACGATTTCTCAATTGAGATCGCTCATTTTGACATTGTACTATGATCTCGGTAGGTTTATGAGTAATTCTTACTGCAGAGTCTGTTGTGTTAACTCCCTGACCACCTTTTCCAC
This sequence comes from Cloacimonetes bacterium TCS62, assembly GCA_001577185.1. Lineage (GTDB taxonomy): Bacteria > Cloacimonadota > Cloacimonadia > Cloacimonadales > TCS61 > TCS61. Next base: position 2,928 of record LSCM01000153.1, read on the forward strand.
TTGCTCGATATGTATCTATGCGAAGGTCATTGAGATCGATATCAACTTCAATATCATCTTCAATGATCGGATAAGCAAAAACAGAGGCAAATGATGTTTGTCTTTTGCCTTGAGCGTTAAAAGGAGAAATTCTAACTAATCTATGTATTCCACTTTCAGTCTTTAAATTTCCAAATGCATAATCTCCAAAAATTTCGATTGTTACACTTTTAATGCCTGCTTCATCTCCAGGTTGATAATCCACGATCGTCGTTTTATAATCATTTTGTTCAGACCATCTTAAGTACATTCTCAGTAGCATTTCTGCCCAATCTTGAGATTCTGTTCCTCCAGCACCTGGGTGGATCGTTAAAACAGCATCATTTAGATCGGTCTTAGCATTCAGTAAATATTGAATTTCCAGCTTATCTATTTGTTTCTCGTAAAATTTCAATTTTTTGCTAGCTTCATTAAAAAGAGCTTCATTCTCTTCCTCTTCTAATAATAATTGATATGTTTGAAGATCATCATAAATATCATCTAATTTTTCATCTCTTTTTAACTGTATTTTTAAATTGTTAATCTCTTTTGATACTTTTTTTGCCTTGATCTGATTATCCCAAAAATCAGGTTTGGTCATTTCCTTTTCAAATTTATCTATCTTTTGCTTAATGGTTGCAGTGTCAAACCAACCTCCGAATTTGTTCAACACGTACCATTATCTTCTCAGAATTATTAAAAAAATCATTTATTTCCATATTAACTCCTATATTTGATAGTCAAAAAAAATAATAGATAATTTTAATCAATAAAAACTTCCGGGAAGTAAATATCTTTTTACTTCCTCATTGTAATATCGATCGGTCATAGTAGAGATAAAATCTCTAACTTTTTCCGCATTTGAATAACTATTGATATAGTTTTTATTTTTTCTATT
>LSCM01000154.1 GCA_001577185.1 Cloacimonetes bacterium TCS62
TTAGCTAATTGTAAGATCTCGGAAATATCTATATCTCGTTTTTACCAAGCTTCCAAAGCTTCATTCAGCATAGCAAGTTGCTGATCTTCTTTGTAACCTAATTGCTGCATAGCACCAGAGGGACATATCGCCGCGCAGCTACCGCAACCTTTACAGAGAGCAGAATTTACATGGGCAAATTCCTTACCATTTCTCCAGAATAATTCTGGAGCTCCGTATGGACAAACATTTACGCACATACCACAGCCGGCACAAGTATCCAGATCAACATTAGCAATATTAGCTTCGGAAATATATTCAGCGGAGCTAATAATAGCACAAGCTCTTTCTGCTGCTGCTTTAGCTTGTGAAATAGAATCTTCCATACCTTTGGGAGAATGGGCCAGACCTGCTAAGAAGATTCCCTCTGCCGAAAAATCCACAGGACGCAATTTAACATGTGCTTCCATAAAGAACTTATCTTCATTGAGAGGTAATTTCAGCATTTGTGAAATTTCTCCAACATCATCTTGTGGGATTATTGCTGGTGATAAAATTATCTTTTCCGGAGTTAGGACCATCTCGTTTTTGAGTATATGATCTTCTAATCTAACGATAAGGGCATTCTCATTGAAAACAGTTTTTTTACTACTTATATCAATTTCCGGCTTGGCATCTTCTGTATAACGAATAAAAGCAACGCCCAATTGTCTTGCTTTCTGATAGTATTTTTCGTAAAATCCAAAGGTTCTAACATCGCGATAAAGTACGCAAACGTTCATCTTTGGATTTAATTCTTTTAATTTAACTGCATTTTTTACCGCTTGCGCACAGCAGATTCGGCTACAATAAGGATGCTCTTCATCACGAGATCCAACACACTGGATAAAGACAACGCTTTTAACTTTTTTATAATCAGCTTCATTTTCTTCCAGATCGTGCTCTAGCTCCCGCTGTGTAATAACATTTTCATGCTTTTTATAAAGATATTCTTGCGGTGTTGAGGCATTAGCACCGGTTGCTATGATAATGACGCCATGTTCATATTCTTTTTCTTCTTCTTTATGAACGAAGGTGGTCTTATAATTTCCTACATAACCATCGATTTCTTTAAGTTGAGAATTCAAATATACATTGATCAGTGAATGATCATCGATCTGGTCTTTCAAATCTTGTAAAAATGCTGGAACACTTTGACCATCTAAAGTATGATACAAACCATTTAAATTGCCACCCAGTTTATCTTCTCGTTCTAATAAAGTAACTTCAAATCCTTGATCAGCTATCGAGAGCGCTGCCGTCATACCAGCCAGACCTCCACCTAGGACTAGTCCCTTTTGTGTAACATCCAGCGAAACAGCATGTAAGGGTTCTAGAAGTCGTGATTTTCCAACCGCGATCTTTATCAATCTATTTGCTTTTTCAGAGGCTTTGGCATGATCCTCACGGTGAACCCAGCTACATTGGTTACGTATGTTTGCCATTTCAAAAAGATATGGATTCAAACCAGCATCCCGCAGGGTCTCCTGAAAAAGAGCTTCATGAGTACTAGGAGAACAAGAAGCTACAATAACGCGATTCAATTTATATTCTTCAATTATCTCCTTCATTTGTTTTTGAGTATCTTGTGAGCAAGTAAATAAATTATCATCAGCATATACGACATTTGGTAGTGACTTGGCAAATCCAACTGCTCCGGGCACATCTACAACACTACCAATATTAATACCACAATGACATACGAACACACCAATTCTAGGTTTTTGCCCTACTATGTCCTTTTCTTCCGGATATACTTTCTCTGTGATCTCAGTTCCACGTTCTTCAGATAGAATTTCAGCAGCACCTGCTACTGCTCCTGAAGCCTGCATAACCGTTTCCGGAATATCTTTTGGTGAAACTGCTGGGCCACAAACAAAAACTCCTTCACGTGTAGTATCAATCTGTGAAATGCCTAGATGGTCGATAAAATTAAATTCATTCAATCTAACATCAAGGCTGTCAGAAAGTTCCACAATATCTGCAGGTGGATGTAATCCTACAGAAAGTACTACCATATCGAATTCTTCTATATTTAATTTGCCGTCATCACTTTCGTGATAAAGTTGCAAATTCCCAGTCTCGGAAATTTCTCTAATTTTGCCTATTCTGCCTCTTTTGAAAGTTACGCCACTATCTTTTGCTTTATCATAATATTTATCAAAATCTTTTCCATGAGCACGAATATCCATGAAGAAAATAGTCGGTTCTACTTGGTCTTCATGTTCTTTTGCTATCATAGCTTCTTTCATTGCATACATGCAACACACAGAAGAACAATATGGCATATGCGTATCTTCTGTTCTACTACCAACACATTGGATCCAGGCAACTTTAACCGGTGTTTTTCCATCTGAAGGTCTTTGCAAATGACCCGCAAACGGACCTGAAGCCGCTAATATTCTTTCAAATTGAATACTTGTGACCACATTTTTATATCTACCATATCCGAACTGATGCATGGCGGTAGGATCAAATTTTTCTGCTCCTGTAGCAACGATCACCGATCCGACATCTATCTCTTTATATTCTCCGGTCATTTCGTGTTTTACAGCATCTGCTTCACATACTATTTCACATTGCATACAACGAGAACAAATACCACAGTCTAAGCAGCGCTTAGCTTCTTTTTGAGCTTCTTCCTCGGAAAAACCAAGTTCCATCTCATCAAAATTATTCTTTCTTTTATGCGGATCTTGAACTCGCATTTGCACTCGGTCTTCTTGTGGAACATAGGTTTGATATTCTCGAGCAGGAAGTTCTTGTCTAACCTCACGTCCTTTAGTTAGATCTTCATTTTTCAGATATCTATCAATTGAGATCGCTGCTTCGTAGGCTTGCCCTACAGCTTCTACCACAGAAGCCGGTCCTAGAACCACATCTCCACCTGCAAAAATATCTTTTACATTTGTAGCAAAAGTAGTAGGATCAGCTTTGATAGTATTCCATTTTGTTTTATTAACTTTTGAATCATCCAAAAATGAAAGATCTGAGCTTTGAGAAACTGCAACTAACATATTATCAAATTCTTCTGTAAATTGATCACCCGTTGGTTTAGGTCGTCGTCTATCGGAATCATCCTTCTCACCGAGTTGCATTTTATCAAATTTTATTTTTGAAAGTTCACCATTTTCACCAAAATTTTCTACAGGATTTGTTAGAAATTTGAATTTAAGACCTTCCTCTTTGGCAGCTTTTATCTCATGGCTTTCTGCCGGCATTTCACGCAAAGTTCTACGATAGATCAATGTTACATCACTTCCTTTACGTAATGCTGTACGAGCGCAGTCTATAGCTGTATTCCCACCACCGATCACGGCAACTTTTTTTCCTAATGCAACCTTTTTATTATAATGTATTTTTTTTAAGAAATCGATACCACCATATACTCCTTTCAGATTTTCACCTTTGATCTTGAGCATACGGCTCAATTGCGCGCCAACTCCCACATAAAAAGCTTTAAAACCTTTCTGACGCAACTTTTCTATATCTTCAAAAGAATTAATCGGATGTTCTGTTTTAAGCTTTATACCTTCCTTCAGGATCTCTTCGATCTCCCAATCCAATTCTTCTCTAGAAAGTCTATAAGGAGGAATACAAGATCTCATCATACCACCAGGCTTAGCATCTTTCTCAAAGATCGTAACGCGATATCCATCTTTTGCTAGATAATAAGCGCAAGTAAGACCTGCCGGTCCAGCACCGATAACAGCTACTTTTTTACCTTCAGGTTGTTCTCTCTTTTCTATTTCCATTTCATCATGATGAGAATGAACATAATCTGCAATATATCTTTTTATGGAGCGTATA
>LSCM01000155.1 GCA_001577185.1 Cloacimonetes bacterium TCS62
AGCTGAAGTAAATATGACATCATAACCATTGTCTATATAAAATGATAATCTCTCTTTTATGCTTCTCAAATTATCTGTTAGATCAATTTTATTAATACAGATAATTGGTTTAATACGATTTATCTTTGATGAACATAAAAAACGATCAATCAAACCAAGATTCAAAGAAGGTTCCTTTATTGATGAAGTTATCACTACTTGATCTATATTAGAAGCAACAATAATTTCAGTTTGAAAATCGTTTTCCGAAAATCTTGATAAAGTATTCTCTCTAGGTAGTATTTCTTCAATTCTATAATTATCTGACACATCGACATTTACATAATCACCAACCGAGACTATGTTTCTTGTTTTATAATTTATTTGCTTTAATCTTCCGCTGAGAGGACAAATTATAATCGAATTTTTGAGCTTAACTTTGCATTTATAATTTGATTTAACCTCTAAAATTCTGCCCTTTTTTAACTCTAATTCGGATTTCTTACTAGTTTTTCCTTGCTTTGTAGTTTTCTTCTTAGCCCGTTTTTCTTCAAAGATCTCTTCACCAGAAATCTCATTTACATCTTCTATATCTACATTCTTTAAATTGATTTTCTTACGTTTAAATTTCTTCTTATCTTTTTTTTTGTCATTCATCTAACAATAATTCCGATAAAGCCTCTTCAATTAAATTCACTGCCACATTTGTATTGATACATGGTCCTTCTGGTTGTTCATTCAAAACGCCATAAACAGGTATTGGGAAAACCTCTCTTAATCCTTCAACCATATCCCTTCCACAAGCAACAGCTATTATAAATTTAGGTTTATTTTCGACGATTATTCTTCTAGCTAAAGTACCTCCTGTTGCAATTCTCATCGCTACTTTGTACTTTTTGGCGAGATTAAAAAGATCACCAATAGAGCATTTTCCACATTCAAGACAATTTTGAATATTTACTGTAACTCTAATTTTACACTCTGTATTTTGTAAACAGTGTGGTAATAATATTAATAAGTTATTGGGTTTGTATTTTTTTTTGATCGCTTTAATAAATGCATTATTAAGATGGGTAAAAGATTCTCGCATTTTATCTTTATCGATCCCAATAATATCTCCAAAGAAAAATGTTATGGGATAGAGTATTTTTGTGTAGGTTTGCATTGTAAATTTGGCTAAGATATTTTTTTTACCAGCATAGCTTATAAAATAAATTAAAACAATACTTAGTAGTAATATGAAATAAAATACACGTAAAGCAGTTAAAGACAAATTTGCTAAAATTGTATTTATTTCATGAAGCCTGGGAGATACAAACCACCATAGTAGCGTTGTTAAAACCATCATCAACAACAATGTGATCGTTGATAAAGTCAAAAACAGACCTTTTTTTTCTGTGTTAAAATCCATTTTCGAATTTTTCCCCGATCTCTATATTAGCTCCAAGATTAAAAGCATGTGAGCTCATTATTCTTTTTCCAGAAGGTTGAACTTTACTCAAGAGTAGATCATAATCTTTTGTTGCTACGACTATACCGGTATTTTTTATGATCTTTACAACAGTTCCAGGATCATCTCCAGATCGGCTTTGTAAAATTTTTACTTCTATCAATTTAAATCTCTTTCCTCTGAAAGATGCTATCAAACCAGGGGATTCAGCAAATCCTCGTACCCGATTATTAATAAATTCTGCAGAATTATTCCAATCCAGAATAAAATCATTTTTTTTCAATTTATAACTATAACTAACTTTTGAATGGTCTTGTTCGCTTGTTATCAAGCCTTTAGATTCAATATCCTCCAAGACTTCAATTACATTCTTAGCTCCAATTTTTGCTAGTTTATTTAAAAGTTTTGTGTAATAGTCATCAACTTCAATCTCTATTTTACTCTGAAGCAAAATAGGACCTGCATCCATTTCAGCTACTATCTTAAATATAGTATTACCTGTAAATTCATCATTATTAAAAAGAGCAAAATTTACTGGAGCTGGTCCTCTATATTTGGGCAATAAAGAAGGATGGAGATTGATACAACCAAATTTCGGCAGCAAACGGATCCTCTTTTTTAAGAACTCTCCATATGCCACAGTAATAATGATATCCGGAGAAATTTCCTCTAATTGTGATAATACTTTTTCAGAATTTACATTCTCTGGTTGAATTATCGGTATATTTAATTCTTCTGCTTTTACTTTTACTTCTGGAGGTGTTATCTTACGTTTTCTTCCTTTAGGTCGATCAGGTTGAGTTATACATAAAATTGGCTTAAAATGAGTTTTTGATAATTCAACAAGAGTGGGAACTGCAAACTCAGGTGTTCCCATAAATATAACTTTTTCTATTCTCATAGAATTACAATGAAATAGTTCCTACATTTATTCCATTTTCATCAGTAGTTTTCTTAAGATCACTAAGTTTTTTCATATGAACTATTTTTTTTAATTTTGGAATTTTATCAATGAATAAGACACCTTCTAAATGGTCAAATTCATGCTGTAAAGAACGAGAGAATAATCCTTCAGCATCGTATTTTACTTCTTTTCCTTTCTCGTTAAGACCCTTGATCACAACTTTATCGGCACGTTTCACTTTATCATAAATTTCAGGTAGACTTAAACAACCTTCTTCCGAATCCACTTCACCCTTGAACTCGATAAATTCCGGGTTGATCAGCACTATTGGATTTTTCTTTCCACCTTCTTTAAACCAGAAAGGATCAATTACAAAGATACGAAGTGATCTACCAACTTGTGGAGCTGCTAGACCTACTCCGTCCTTTTCATACATTGTGTAAGTAAGATCTTCAATAAATTCTTGAATATCTTCAGTTATCTCATCGACCGGTTCCGCTACTTCTCGAAGAGTTTTATCACCGTAAATTCTAATAGGAAGAATTTCAGCTTTTCTTTTCTTCATTATTAATAATACCTGCTATTGAATTCTTTTGGAATTCGATTTTAGTGCCAGTTGTATCATCAACTCTAAGGACAACAGAATTTTTATCTTTCTTAATATTTACTATTTTTGCGATAATGCCTGAATTAGTTACAACTTTATCATTGATCTTAACATTATTTACCATCTCATCATGTTTCTTTTGTTTCTTTCTTTGTGGTCGAATGATAAGAAAATAAAGGATTCCAAACATAAGAATAAATGGTAAAATTGAGGCAAAAATACTTGTCTGTTGTGCTCCACCTTTAGCTGCTTGAGTTCCTGCTTCTAACAATACATAAAACATAAATTTCTCCTTTTTTTATATGATTTTTACTTTTAACCAAATTATAAATTGCAAACTAAGATTTGCATATATACCTGCCATAATATCATCAACGACCACTCCCCATCCTTTAGGAAGCTTTTGTAAAATATTTACAGGTTCTGGTTTTAAAATATCAAAAATTCTAAATAAAATAAAAGCTGCAATTATTATTTCTAATTTCTTAGGTAAAAATAATATTGCAACAAAATATCCAAAAAATTCATCAAGAACGATCTTTCCATTATCTTTGCCAAATTTCTCTTCTGCTTTAGAGATCATTGGAACCGAAAATAAAGTTAGTAAAATTAGTATTGCTGAAAATAACAAAAAATTATTTGTACTTGCAGTCCAAGAATTTGGTAAAGTAATGTAAACTAAAGCTGCAAATAAAGTACCTGCAGTTCCTGGAGCTTTTGGAAATAGACCAATTCCAAATAGAGTAGATATATATTCAGCAATTTTATTCATACTGCTTAATTATTCTTCAATGAGAATTTCAACATAATTTTCTTGCATTAAACTTTTGATCCAATTGTTATAGATTTCCATCTCTTTATTAGATTTAACTATATCTTTCAGCTTAGAAAATATTTCCTCATATTTATAAGGCCTTTCTTCTACTTTTTCAAGCTTTCCTAAAATATATA
>LSCM01000156.1 GCA_001577185.1 Cloacimonetes bacterium TCS62
GCACTTGAGATCATTCTTGAACGAAGTGAAGATACTACTTTTGTAAATGCTGTTACCAAATTAAAAGATAAATACCAGTTTAGAGAATTGATGAATAATATGTATCCTAACTTCCTTTATAAAAAGATCAACCTACAAGAATTAGAAACCACTAAACTTGAAGAGAACAAAAAATACGTGATCAAACCTGTAAAAGGATTTTTCAGTAGTGCTGTAAAACAAATCAGTGGTAATGATGACCTGAAGGTTATTTCCGATGAAATTTATGCTGAATTGAATGAAAATACAAAATATTTTTCAGATAGTATTTTATCTAAAAATGAATTGATCATTGAACAATATATTGAAGGTGAAGAATATGCGGTTGATATGTTTTTTAATGAACAAAAGCAGCCTGAGATCATCAATATTTATCATCATCCATTTCCTGAAAAGAACGAATATTTTAATGTTCTATATTACACAAATCATCAGATATTTGATAAACTATATGACAAGATCAAGAAAATATTTATAGAATTAAATGAGCATCTGCAAATAAGTAGTTTCCCTATTCACGCAGAATTTAAACTTGCGAGAGGCATACTGATCCCAATTGAAATGAATCCTTTGAGATATGGTGGCTTTGGGCTTGCAGATCTAACTTATCATGCTTTTGGATTTAATCCATTTAACGCATTTTTCCAGAATTGTAAACCGGATTGGAAGACAATTTGGAAAAAGTTTAAACAACATCATTTCGGTTGGGTTCTTGGTTACAACGGAAAAGATGTTGATACAAATACTCGCACACCGGATGATGATGCTTATTTGGAATATTTAAAAAAAACACTACATTACATAGAGATAGATTACCGCAAAAATCCCGTATTCTCGATCGCTTATATTAAAGACGACTGTCAGATATCTTTGAAGAGACTATTGAAAACAGAATTTAACGATTTTTTTGTGCCGATGAAGAATGAGCAATAGCAAACAACTATATTAGAATTAGTTGTGAACAAAATGTTTATTTTTATTTATCGGTGATCTTAAAAACCACACCTCCGGGATCAGGACAACAAAGACGATTCATTTCAACTAAATATTTATCTTCATCCACCTCTAGTTGTTGATTAATAAGAAATGGGATAAGGCTTTGTAATGCGAACATACAGATCTCTTTGTTGTCTGGAATCTGAATTTTACCTTTACCGGTCACATAGAATGTATCACCAGCTTTTAGTTTTGCACCACAGTGATCTACAACTTCATCTACCACAACTTTTAGTTCCTTCATCGCAACCTCCTTTTTTTTATTTGAAACCACAATTTAATTTTATGGTAACTCAAAATAAATGCAAGGATTAATTTGTGTGTAGATCAAATTTATAATTAAGATAGTTTTATTATGTAATATTGACCTTTCTAAGAATTAGCCCAAACTCCCTGACCTACGGTCGAGGAAGTCTAGATTTGTTGACGGGAGTTCCTCGCTTGCAGGGACTTCCGTAATGAAAAAAAGATTTTTAATTGACAGAAGCATCAAATTCACAGTTCTGAGATGAAGATTTTAATATTCAATCTCAGGAGGTAATAATGGAAGCTTTGCTAATTATGATTGTAACTTTTGTAGGTTATTTGGTAATGTATAATCTATATGGAAAATTTATCGGTAAGAAGATATTTAAGATTGCAACCGAAAATGAAGTTCCAGCACATAAATACGAAGATGGAATTGATTATGTTCCTACAAAGAAAGAGATAATATTTGGCCACCATTATACTTCTATTGCCGGTACTGGCCCAATTGTCGGTCCCGCAATTGCTATAATCTGGGGATGGTTACCTGCTATGATCTGGATTTTCCTTGGTTCCATTTTGATGGGAGCAGTTCATGATTTTGGTTCATTGATCATTTCAATCAGGAATCAAGGAAAATCTATTTCAGAATATACTTCCCGCTATATTAATTCTCGCACAAGATTTTTCTTTTTTGCTATTGTTTTTCTGGAATTATGGATTGTGATAGCAATTTTTGGTTTAGTCATAGCTATTGTATTTGATATGTTCCCGCAGTCGGTATTTCCGGTTTGGCTGGAGATTCCTATAGCTATTTTACTGGGATATCTGATCTATAAAAAGGGTAAAAACCTTACACTATGGTCAATAATAGCATTAGTATTTATGTATATCACAGTTGTGATCGGAATATTTTTGCCAATCAAAATGCCTGAAATTGCTGGAATTCCTGCTACTGGTGTGTGGACGATTCTTCTTTTGATCTACGCCTTTATTGCTTCGACTCTACCGGTTACAACTTTATTACAACCTCGTGATTATATAAATTCTCATCAGCTCATCGTAGCTCTTACTTTATTGGTTTTGGGTGTTTTTGCTACTTCTTTTTCTTCTCATCATCTAAATTTAGTAGCTCCGGCAGTACAGATGCATCCTGAATCAGCACCTTCAATGTGGCCCTTCTTGTTTATTACAATCGCTTGCGGGGCAATATCTGGTTTCCATTCGCTTGTCTCGACAGGAACATCTTCCAAACAAGTTTCCAGTGAAAGCGATTCTCTCTTTGTTGGTTATGGTTCGATGCTTATGGAAGGAGTTTTGGCAACATTAGTAGTTATTGCAGTAGCAGCTGGAATAGGGTTGGGATATGAAAAAAATGGAGTTGTGCTAACAGGAACAGAAGCTTGGACGGCACACTATTCTTCCTGGGCTTCAGCTGCCGGTTTAGGATCAAAAGTAAGTGCTTTTGTAGTTGGAGCAGGAAATATAATTTCCAGTATAGGAATTCCACATAGTCTTGCATTAGTAATTATGGGTGTATTCGTGGCTTCATTTGCCGGTACTACATTAGATAGTGCTACTAGAATCCAGCGTTATGTTGTTACAGAACTTTTCACAGATCTTAAAGTCAAGATATTCAAGAACAGATATATTGCCACACTTTTTGCTGTTACCACAGCTGCTATTTTAGCTTTCATTACTGGAGCTGGTGGAAAAGGAGCTTTGAAATTATGGCCACTGTTTGGTGCAGTAAATCAAACATTAGCTGCTCTTGCTTTGATAGTCATCACGATTTATCTGAAATATAATGGCGGTTTAAAATGGCTTGTTGCAGGACTCCCTGCAATTTTTATGTCAATTATGACACTTTGGGCAACTATCTTGAATCATACAAATTTCCTGGAATCAAAAAACTGGCTTTTGATCATTGTAAATTCTGTTGTTATCCTATTGATGATAGCCATTATGCTGGAAGGAACGATTAAGTTCATAAGAATTAAAAAAGACGATAATGAACCTCCTGAACAGGATTAATACAAATAAGTATTTTATTATAAAAGAGTGATGCAAAAAAAGTTATTGCGGCTATATTTCCGTCTGACGATCCCATTCGTAATTTTAATCACAATATTGGCAATCGTAGAGCAAATTGGAATTAGGATCATTTTGCCTCTCGATGCCAGATTGATCACTATAGTCTTGCTCTTGATAGCAGTTCTTCTTTCTTTTATCTTACCCTTGTGGTTCAGATTAAAATTGCTTAATAGATATAGAGAAAGATCTAAATCTTTAACAAAAGAGAAATTCCTTAAATTTGAGATACAATACATGATTTTACCGCTATTTACACCGTATTTAATGATCGTCGCCTATCTATTGGGAACTCCTAAAATTCCGATGAGTGTAATTATAATAATCGCAATCTATTCTATCTATTTCTATTTCCCATCTAAAAAAAGAATAAAACTGGAAAAGAAGATATTTTTATTATAGATCGATGTGAGTTTCTTTACTGGAAGTGAATTAGTAGCAAATTATTGTTGATCCATCGCCC
>LSCM01000157.1 GCA_001577185.1 Cloacimonetes bacterium TCS62
GAAGAATAAGTGAGGAGTAATTATGAAATATATTTTTAACAAGAACTCAATTATATTAATTTTATTATTTTCACTTCTGATTATGTTTGGTTGTGAAGATGAAAAAAGTACGGAAGTAGTTGAAGAGATAGATTTAGATCACATCGATGTAACCTTGATAAATTCTTGGGATCTGTATGAAATGATCATTGATACGACCGGAACAAGAAAGTTCAAAAAAAATGAAGAGCTTAATGAAAGAGGTGATTTTGCTTCTCTTGTTGAGGAATATTTTCTTGTTATAGAAAAGCATAAAGTAAATATAAATGGTGAGACTATTGGATCAGAGCCTGAAGATATTGAAAGTGTTCACATGATCGATAACCAACTTATGACTGTAAATGTAGAAGGAGATTCTGTCTATCATTATGATTATTACAGAAATGAGGATACTGGAGCTCTTTGGGTAAGAGAAGATGATACCGAAAGTAGTTACTTTGCGTTAGATCCAACTGTTACAGATTCTTTACCGGATCCAAATGCCTTGCCTGATACCGTAATGGTTCCTGTAAATTTGGATGAATATCAATTATTCTTTGTTCATGATGGTGGTCCTGAGTTAAGTCTCGCTGAACCTGGTAATAACACTCAAATAGATGAACTAATGCCAACTTTTGAATGGGAAGACAATAATTGCGAAGAATATAATTTCCAGCTAAGAACAGATGAGAATTTCGATGATGAAGATGAATTTGTTTATGATGAAATACTAACAAATAATTCATTTACTGTTCCAGAAAATTTAGATAATTTTACTACTTTTTACTGGAGAGTAAAAGCTGATAATTCTGATTGGAGCGATATCTGGAGTTTCGGAGTATATGATGTTGTTGCACTAGCGGCTCCTCTAAACAATAACTATGTGGGTAAAAAACCTACACTTTCTTGGAACGCATATGAAGGAGCTTTGGAATATACACTTAAAATAGCTGACGACGCCAACTTTACAGAAAACGTTGTAACAATACCAACTAGTAATACAGAATATATTCCATCTGATTACTTAGAGCAGGATCAAAGATACTTTTGGAAAGTATTAGCAGATAACACACAGGGATTTTGGAGTGATATTCGAGTATTTACGATCAACAAAACTGTAAGTTTGACATCACCCGGTGATGAGGATACAGAAGTTGCTACTCCAGTAGAATTTTCCTGGAATGATTTACAAAATATCACAAATTATACATTGGAAGTATATTCTTATCCTGATAGCTCACTCTTAATTGATGAAGAATTAACAACTAGTTCATATACTGAGTCAGGAATTTTAAATGATAATCAAGAATATTATTGGAGAGTGAATAGTGATGTTGCTACTGACTGGAGTAGTGAGAATAGGTTCAAGACAAATGATATTGTTTTACTAGATCAACCAGAGGATGGGATAGAGGATCTAGGAATGATCGCAGACTTTACTTGGTTTGAATATGAAGGTGCTACAGATTATTCGATTCAAATTGCCGAAGACGATGCTTTTACTAATGTTGTTTATGATTCAACTGGTATTACCGATTTGAACAATATACCTAATGTAGATTTTGAACCTTCAACTCAATATTTTTGGCATGTAAAACATGATGATATGAATTGGTCTGAAACTCGAGATTTTACAACCGGAGAATTGGAAGGAACTTTTGTTTCGATAGTTGCTCCCATAGATGAACAGACGGGGTTACCGCAAGAACCAACATTACAATGGTCTGGTATTCCTATTGCAGAGTACTACAGGGTACAACTATCTGCGGATGATACTTTTGATGAACTCATCCTTAATTCAGCTTCTTCAGAGTTGTCTTATTCTTTGAATGCTGATGATGGGGAAATGTTGGATATAAATTCCACTTATTATTGGAGAGTACGTACAGATGTTACTGATTGGAATGAAACAAGTCAATTTTCCACTAAAACTGGTATTCCAAACAATATTGCAGCAGTTGCTCAACCTGAAACACCGCATAAGATTGATGTGAGCTGGACTTGCCAAAGTGGAGCTCAAACAGATTATTGGATTGAAAGATCAACTGATGGTGGTTCTAACTGGGATGAGATTGGATCTGTGAGTGCTGCAAATCTTTATTATTCTGATCTTAATAAAGAGGAAAATACAACTTATGATTATCGTGTACGTTCTGAAAACCCAATGGGATTCAGTGAATATTCAGATATTGTGACTACTACTACAGGAACATTTGCACTAAGTAATGAACCTGAATTAGTAGATGTCACAGCTGGTTCATTCACAATGGGTGGTACAGATGGTGATGATGATGAACAACCTGTGCGAAATATCACTTTGACACATGATTTTAAAATTAGTAAGTTCGAGATCACTAATGCAGAATATTGTGAATTACTAAATTGGGCTTTAGGAAAAGGCAAAGTTAAAGGAATGTTACTTTCATCCTTTGAGTATTCGGATGATGCTGTTGATTATGAAACTATACTGCAAATTCCTGAGGAGAGTGACTTACAGATTGAATTTGATGACTTTAATAAAATATTCACTGTTATAGCAGGTCAAGAGGACTATCCGATTACTGGAGTAACATGGTATGGAGCAGCGATCTACACAAATTGGTTAGGTATTTTGAAATCTGATACTCCTCTATATAATTCTTCTTGGTCTTGTGATGTTTATAGTCAAATAGGTTATAGATTACCTACTGAAGCAGAATGGGAATTTGCTGCTCTTGGTGGAAACAGTCCAAATAATTATACTTACAGCGGTAGCAACACAGTTGAGGATGTTGCCTGGTATATCGCTAATGCAACAGGTGCACAAACGGTTGGTGGTAAAACAGCTAACGAGTTAAACACTTATGATATGAGCGGAAACTTAGCCGAATGGTGTAATGACAATTATGGAGCATATGATGAAAGTCAAACTACTGATCCAGAAGGACCTGTTTCAGGTACAAGAAATGTTGTGCGTGGTGGTAGTTGGGAATATGAAGCGTACTATCTTCGTAACAAAAATAGATCCGAGTGTAAACCAGATCTTTCTTATGGTAAAACAAATGTTAATATTGGTTTCCGTATTATCAAATTAGTTAATTAATCGTTTAATATATGATCAATAAAGCACCTGAGAAATCGGGTGCTTTTTTTTATTTGTTATTTTTTGACCTTTATGTATTTACCTTTTTTAACTACAGCACTTATTTTAATATTCTTGATAGAGTTAGAAGTAAAAATATCTGAGTCTGTAATTACCAAGTCTGCTAGTAGATCTTTTTTGAGTGTACCAAACATATTTTCATGAGATGATAGTATAGCAGCATTTTTAGTATAAATTTCAACAGCTTGATATGGTGTTAATCGTTCTTTTTCATTATGAATTCTAGTAGCAGCATCAATACCTTTTAAAGCTGATAAATCGGTTATATACCAATCAGAACCACCTGTGAGTAATATGTTACGATCATTAATCGAAGCTAATCTATTAGTTCTTAAAGTTCTTTCTTTTCCTAAATGTTTTTCGTAAAGTCCATTTTTACCTGCCCATAATCTATCGAACATCGGTTGCATTACTGCACTTACTTTAGCTCTAGCCATTCTATCCAACATTTTATCGGAAGTTAATTCGTTATGAATTATCATGTGCTTTAAATCTTTGGGTTCATTTTTTTCTACTTGTTCATAAAACTTTAATATTTGAGATATTGCAGCATCCCCAATACAATGAATTGCTATCTGTAAATTATTTGAATGTGCTTCTGTAATGAAATTTTTCCAAAATTCATCTGTGTGATAAAGTGTGCCAGAGGTTTCTGGATT
>LSCM01000158.1 GCA_001577185.1 Cloacimonetes bacterium TCS62
TGTGAAACTTTATTTATCATCCCTCTGATGACAGAGTTATCATCATGAAAATTAGATTTTCTTATCCTGCCAAGTCCGAGCGCTTTAATAGTTCGTTTCTGATCTTCTTTACATTTGATCGTACTCCGAATCTGAGTTACTTTAAGTTTCATTTTTTATCCTCCTCAGACTTCTGAATGTTCTTTTGGCCAGTAATTTCAGAAACTGATTTCCCCCGAAGTTTAGCTACATCATATATAGTTCTAAGATTTTTTAACCCATTAACTGTAGCTTTCACAACATTGGAAGGTGTATTAGAACCCAAAGATTTGGTGAGGATATTTTCAATGCCAGCTGCTTCTAAAATAGCACGTGCAGGTCCACCAGCAATAATTCCTGTACCTGGCGATGCAGGTTTAATTAATATTTTGCTAGCACCGAATCTACCAACTAATTCGTGTGGTATTGTTCCATTTATAATGGGAACATCAAACATATTCTTACCAGCACGACCTTTTGCCTTCTGGATCGCATAAACTATCTCATTAGCTTTTCCTACACCAACTCCTACTCTGCCTTCTTTATTTCCAACAACAATAGTGGCATTGAAGCTAAAATTTCTACCACCTTTCACAACTTTTGAAACGCGGCTTGTACTTACTACTTTTTCTACTTCAAATTGTGGTTCGTTATATCGAGATTTTTTATTTTTATGTCCCAAAGTTCCTCCTAAAATTCCAAGCCGGCTTTTCTTACACCGTCAGCAAAAGCTTTGATTCGTCCGTGGAATAAATATCCGTTACGGTCAAATACAACTTTCTTGATCTTCTTTTTCTTAGCTAATTCACCAAATTGCTTTCCTAACTCGAAACTCTGTTCAGTTTTCTTCTTAGATTTATCTATATCAATCTCATTAGAATTTGTTGAAAGACCTAATACGGTAACACCATTATCATCATCGATCATTTGAGCACTTAGATTCTTCAAACTTCTAAATACAGTCAATCTTGGTTGATCTGATGTACCAAAGATATTTTTTCTAATAAGAAATTTTCTTCTCTTTCGGTTGAAATTCTTCTTATATGTAGATTTCTTTTTTTTCATTGTGGCTCCTTTATGCTGTTGCAGCTGTTTTGCCTGGCTTAATGCGAACATATTCACCTTTGAACCTGATACCTTTACCAGTAGCATAATTCAGAGGTACTCTACATTTTTTGATCTCCGCAGCAAATTTTCCTACAAGTTCTTTCATTATACCATGAACTGTGATTTTCGCTTGAACGCCAAGATGACCTTGCTCTCTTCTAGGAACTGCCTCAGCTTTTACCTCAATTAATTCCGGTATTTCTAATAATATATCATGCGCATATCCAACATTTAACTTAAGCCAAGGACCTACAACTTCAGCAGAATATCCTGTCCCAATAACTTGCAACTCTTTGGTATAGCCTTTAGTAAGACCTACGAGCATATTATTGATCAATGATGCAGTGAGACCGTGGAATGATTTTGTTTGTTTATCATCACCTTCTCTATCAACCAGAATTTTATTATCTTTCTTTTTAACTTTTATTCCAGGTCTTATTTTACAACTTAATTCACCTTTATCGCCCGAAACTGTAACGGAGTCTTTTGTTATAGAGACTTTTAGTTTTTCAGGAATCTCTATAGGTGTATAACCAATTCTAGACATTTTTCCTCCTACCACACTTTACAGACATACTCGCCGCCAATATGTGCTTTGCGAGCATCTCTATCTACCATAACACCTTGGCTTGTGGATATGATCGCACAACCAGTATTATTATAGACAGATGGGATATTGTTTGCATTCACGTAAACTCTTAATCCAGGTTTACTAACTCTTTGTATTCCTTTCATGACCGGGTTACCGCTATTTGTATAGCGCAAATTCATAAAGATCTGTTTTCTATTAATATTTTTTTTAGCATCTCTATCAACGAGCTCGTAGCTATTAATATAATTTTCTTCATCCAATACTTTAGTAATAGCTTCGTTAATCTTGCTGTATCCAATAGCTACAGTTTTATGATCTGCCCGATATGCGTTCCTAACTTTAGTAATAGCATCAGCGATCGGATCTGTTAAACTCATTTTATCTCCTTTTTACCAACTTGCTTTTTTAACACCAGGTATTTGACCTTCAGAAGCCAATTTCCTGAAACATATACGGCACATTCCAAAATCTCTCATATAACCTCTGGAACGTCCGCAGATTTTACAACGACTATATTTTCTCGCTGAAAATTTTGGTTTTCTTTTTTGCTTTACTCTCCATGATTTTTTAGCCAAAATGACTCCTTCTATTTCACTTTCTTAAATGGCATACCGAGATAACGAAGTAGTTCTTTTCCTTCTTCATCGTTTTCTGCCGTAGTTATGATTGAAATATTTAATCCTCTTAAAGCATCTATATTATCATAATCTATTTCTGGAAAAATAGTTTGCTCTTTAATTCCTAAAGTATAATTTCCGCGTCCATCAAAAGATTTTGTAGGAACTCCTCTGAAGTCTCTAATCCGTGGAATATAAATTGAGATCAATCTATCTAAAAATTCATACATTGTCTTCCCACGAAGTGTAACCATACATCCAATTGGTGTCCCTTCACGTAATTTAAAATTTGAAATTGATTTCTTTGCTTTTGTTATTACTGGTTTTCTACCAGAGATCAGCGTAAGTTCTTTTACCGCATTATCCAATAAAGCCTTATTCTCAGTAGCCTCTCCAATACACATATTCAAAGAAATTTTATCTATTTTTGGAACTTGATGGACATTTTTATAATCAAAATGTTTCATCATAGCGGGAATTGTTTCCTTTTTATATTCTTTATGTAATCTGTTCATTCCCAACTCCTTTATATCTCATCTCCAGTTTTTTTACAAATTCGAACTCGTGAATCTCCAACTTTTTTGAAAGCAACCGAGGTAACATCATCTATCTTTTCATTATATAGCTTAACATTAGAAACATTTATCGGTGCTTCTTTTTCCACTATCCCACCTTGCTGATTTTGTTGAGTAGGACGAGTATGTTTTTTGATAAAATTCACCTTTTCAACAATAACGCTATTTGTTTTTGGAAATGTTCTCAGAACTTTT
Source organism: Cloacimonetes bacterium TCS62 (assembly GCA_001577185.1). Taxonomy (GTDB): domain Bacteria; phylum Cloacimonadota; class Cloacimonadia; order Cloacimonadales; family TCS61; genus TCS61. The sequence continues at coordinate 3,105 of LSCM01000158.1, forward strand.
CCTTTCACACCTTTATATTGTCCAGTGATAACAACAACTGTATCACCTTTTTTAATTCTCATTTTGTTCTTCTTATTAGCCATCATCAACTCCTAGAGCACTTCCGGTGCTAGTGATATTATTTTAGTATAGTGCTTTTCACGTAATTCTCGAGCTACAGGTCCAAATATTCGAGTTGCCAAAGGTTCTCCCCTCTCATCGATAATAACAGCAGCATTATCTTGAAATTTAATATATGAACCATCGGATCTAGAGATCTCTTTATTAGCTCTAATTATTACAGCTCTTTGTACTGAGCCCTTTTTTATCTGACTATTTGGGATCGCTGATTTGATAGCAACAACGATCTCATCACCTATAGTAGCATATCTCTGTTTCGAGCCACCGAGAACTTTAACACACTCAGCTTTCTTCGCACCCGAATTATCTGCTATAATTAATTTTGTCTGAGCTTGAATCATAACAAACTCCTTTATTTTCGTTTTTCAATTATTCTATTTAAGGTCCATTTTTTATCTTTGCTTAAAGGTCTGTTTTCCTTAATTTCAATAGTATCACCAATATTGCATTCATTTTCTTCATCATGAACCTTAAATTTATTATGTTTTCTTACAATTTTTTTGTAAAGTGGATGTTTATATTGTCTCTCCACTTTCACGACTATCGTCTTATCCATTTTATCACTAACTACAACGCCTGTTT
>LSCM01000159.1 GCA_001577185.1 Cloacimonetes bacterium TCS62
TTAAACCATTGAGCTTTTGCTACAGCTGATGATTCGGAACTACTGATCAATTCATTCTGCTCATTATAACCAGAAATTTTGTATACAAATTCTAAATTAGGTTCTATATCTTTACTGTCTTCAAATTGTCCTTGTGAATTATTCGTCTGTTTAATTATCTGGTAATTTCCCTGATCTGACTTTCGTTCTAATATTAATTTTGCAACAGGGACCTCAAGTGCATCCCACTTTAGAATAAGTGCAGAACCGTCATCATTAGGAGCATCAGATACTTCTAGGAGAATATTTTGTGAGAATAAAATACATGAAAACAATAAGATCAATGGAACGAGTACTTTTTTCATTTTGACTCCTATTTTATTAGCTTATTATTAATACTTTAAAATAAATTAAAACTACCATTGTCAATGAAATTATTCTATACGCTATTTCTAATAGGGGATTTTTTTATCTTTTTTTTCATCCAAAAATGTTCTATTTCTCCAAATAGAAGATCTCCCTTTTTGAAGATTTTGTAACCGTTGTTTAAATATAACGAAATTGCAGATGATCTTGATTTTAATATTATCTCTTCAGCACCATTATCAATTAAAGTTCTTTCCAGTGAATCGAGTAATTTAGTGGCTATACCAGATCGTCGGAATTTTTCATGAATCGCCATATAGCGGATTTGAGCTTGCTTTCCAGAATTAAAATGTCCTCGACCACAACCAACTATTTTATTATTTATAACTGCAATCTTGTGATAACTTTCGTTTTCCTTATTATCTTTTTCACTGCCCTTTGGTTGCGCCCATGGTTCTCGTAATATTTTCCAACGCAATTTAAAATATTCTTTATACTCTTGTGCGGTTTTAGGTTCTTTAATTTTAATGTCTGATTTCAATTTCTGTCCCGGCTTTAATGATAGCATAAATTTCATCAATATCAGAATTTTTTAGTGAAATACATCCAAGAGTCCAGTTGAATTTTTCATCGATCATGTTATCATAACCGCTTGGGACTCCGTGAATTCCGATTTCTCCTCCAATAGAAGCGGATGAACGAATCATACCTGAATCTTTTGCTGCGTTGTGTTTTCTCCATGATTCTGCTGTCGGGTAATCTATCCAAATAAATTTTGACCAACTTTTGTGGGGATACAGATCTAGCACTGTAAAAAAACCTTCTGGAGTGCAGCTGTCGCCTTCACGCAATTTATCATCAACAGGATTCGAACCGAATACCACAGGATAGCTTTTGATTCTTTTATTGTTAGACATTATTGTAAGTTTATATTCAGATTTCTCAATTAATATAGAGATGCTGTCTGCATTTACATTTTCAATTAACTTAGTGAGGGGCTGATCATAATTAAGATAAGGATCTTGAGAATATATTACAGTGCAAAATGTGACTAATATAATGAAACAGAATATTAATTTTATCAATTATGAATACCTTAACATATCTAGAAAGCTCTCTATTCTAAGTTTGGTTCGTGCATCTAATTTACCAGGTTGGTCGCCTTCTATTGTGAGGACGGGAACCTCAACATATTTTTTTATCAATATGTTATCAATTTGTCTATGACAGAATGATTGGGAATAGCTTATCACAGCATCCAAATCACGGTTTTTAATCTCTGTTTTAATATCTTTCAACCTATCAAAGATTGTGTATGGATAGGTGTAACTCAAATATTGATCAATTAAACTTTTTCGAAGATGAGGCATACTAAATTGCCTTTGTATTTCATTATAAATAATATGGACTTTTTGTTCTTCTAAGAACTCATAGAGGTCAGAAATTATTGGTGGAACACCCAGAAATCCAAATCTAAATTCGGATTTTATTGGGTTTCGCCCCTTAACTTCATTTAGAAATTCATCTAATCTATTTTCATAATCATTAGGATCACTATTAAAATCTGAAGAATTAACTAACCAAAAATGATTTTCTTGACCTGAGATTATTCTCTCTTGATAGGTTATTTTATCAAGCAGAACCAATTTCTTACGAATTTTATCGAGCCTGTTCTTAGTCTTAAGCACAGCAGAATGATCAACATCAAATTTATCTTCAAGCTTTGTGATCTCATCCAGTAATCTTTTGCGATTTTTGTGATGAGGGAATGAAAACGAGATCACTTTTATATCTTTATCTTGTAGAGTTGACATTAAAGAATGCGTATTGGAACAATCTCCTTCTACCACACCGATCACAGCATCGATGTTGTTGTTTAAAGCAACACTATACATACCTTTTATCCAACTGCAAATATTACGAGGATAACCTTCAAATTCGGCATCTTCAACAAGTTTTTTCCCATTTCCAGTAACGAATATATTATTCAGATCAATAGGTATATGACCTGCTGCATAGATCACTTCCACAGGGAATGAAGTAGTAAATCCGATTTTCATAAATTCTCCAATGTACTTTGATGATCAAAACAATTCTCCAATCATCCCTCCAGTAAATCTAAATATTCATTTTCATATTGATTCAATTTGTCTGTTTGAGTTTCTATCTCTTCTTTTAGTAAGTTGATTTTATTTGTCAAAGATTTAAGTTTTTTTTCGTTGTTGTATATTTCAGCATCGGTAAATTTCCATTCTAATGATTTAATTTCATTTTTATTATTTTCTAGATCTTTTGTTAAGTGTTTTATTTTTTGATGTAGTTTTTTTAATATAAGAGGATTAGTTTTCTTGTTTTTTCTAGTTTTTTTAGTATGATTTGTAACTGTCTTTTTGGGGGAATTTTTTTGAAAAAAAAGATCCTCTAATTTTTCATCAACTTCCTCAATTGTTTCATGTTGGAACATCCATTTTTTTGTAGCAACTTTTTCTATGAAATATCTATCATGAGAAACAAAGATTATGGTTCCATCAAATTCCTGCAGAGCTTTTTCTAAATACGATATCATATTTATATCAAGATGATTAGTAGGCTCATCAAGTATTAAAAAGTTAGGTTTGTCATGTATCAATTTTGCTAAATAGAGTCTTGCCTTTTCTCCACCACTTAGTACAGAGATCTTCTTTTCTATTTCATCTCCGATAAACCCGAATTTTGCTAAATATGAGTAGATATACTCTCTGTGAGCTTGGGGGATGAGTGACCAAAGAGATTGTTTAACTGTTTTATCATTATCTAACTCTAGATGCATCTGCTCATAGTAACCAATTTTTAGACTAGCACCCTTTTTAGCAATACCCTTAAGAGGTTTTATTTCTTTATTTAGTAATTTTAGAAATGTAGTCTTTCCACATCCGTTTTTACCCAATACAGCAATTTTATCTTTGTAGAAAATTCTCAAATTGATATTTGAAGCTAAAGTATTTTTGGGGAATCCGAAGCTCATATCTTTAAATGTGTAAACGTCGTTACCACTTCTTTTTTTTGTGACAAAATCTAATTTTATTGCCTTTTCTTTTTTAGGAGGTTCTACTTTTTCGATCTTATCCAGTCTTTTTTCTAGTTCTTTAGCTCTTGCAAACATTTTTTCACTATCACGAGAACGTCCCCATATTCGATATTGCTTGATTTGTTTCTGTAATTTATCAATTTTATTTTGTTGTTTCTTAGCAGTTTTTTCTCTTAATTCTAAGCGAGCTTTGGATTCTTCTTTATAAAAGCTATAGTTACCAGAGTAAAGATCAAGATCTAGATTCCTAATTTCGATGATGTTTGAAACAGTTTTATCTAAGAAATTACGATCGTGGGATATTATTACATACGGCTTCTCTAAATTTACAAGATATTTTTCTAACCAATAGATCATTTCTATGTCCAGATGATTGGTCGGTTCAT
>LSCM01000016.1 GCA_001577185.1 Cloacimonetes bacterium TCS62
AATTTGATCTGCTTATTACTGTAGATAATGGAATTTCAGACTTTCATGCAATTTCTAAAATTCAAAAGAATTATTGCGATGTTATTGTGACCGATCATCATTTAGTTCAAAAAAATGTACCAAATGCTTTTGCAGTTGTTAATCCAAAACAAAAAGATTGCGATTTCGATTTTGATATGTTAGCAGGTGTTGGCGTTGTATTTTTTCTAGTTAGAATAATTGCTGAAGAGTTGAATACAACTATCGATAAGAATTATTTGTTCTGGTTTGCAGCTGGTACAATTGCTGATAAAGTACCCTTAGTAAATATCAATAGAATTTTTGTTAAAGAAGTTTTGGATAATTGGTATAATTTCAATGATAATATTTTAACTAGCTTAGAACAATATCTTCGTCCAGCCCTAAATTTTTATAATAGAACTAAAAATATAGAATTTATAAACAGATTATTTTCAAATGGTAGAAGAGCTAATGGAGAAAATTTATCTTTAAAAGCTTTATTAAGTAGCAAAAGTGAACAGAATTCTTTAGTGAATGATCTGCTATCTGAACTAAAGCAGCACGAAGAAGAAATTAAAGAATTAAAATTATTTCTCAATAAAATCGAACCGACTTCAATCAATAATAACTCTTTTTTGTACTACGATAAAGAGAATAACATACCTCAACAGTTAACAGGCTTTAGTGCCAGTTATTTTGCTAAAAAAAATAAAATACCGGTAATTATATTAAAAGAAAAAAATGGTATAATATCAGCTGAAGCAAGGTGTACAGATGGGTTTAATTTGATTAGATTGTTTGAATATTGTAAAGATGAATTGATACAATTTGGTGGTCATGTGAAAGCAGCTGGCTGCACAATGAAAAAAGAAAAATTAGATTCTTTTACCGACAAATTCGACGAATATATTAAAATTAAGCAAAAGGATATTGATGATAATAAAATTATTAAGATCGATGCTGTCCTTCCAGCTGATAAATTAGATCAATTAGATGACTATATACAAATGGATTATAATATGTTACAACCCTTTGGCCAAGGTAATCCGAGCCCAAAATTTTTGATCAAGAATTACTTACCAAGTCGAGATTATCATAAAGCTAAAATTAAATCTGGTTACCCAAAATTGAATTATGACGAATATTATAATATTGTTATAGAATTTCAGAGATCAAATTTTAATATAATAGATTACCGAAAAGCAAACTATATGATGTAAAATAGAGGAAATATGAAAATAAATAGAGATGTCTGTGATATTTGCGGTACTTGTGTTGCTGTTTGTCCCGTAGATGCTATAGTAGTTTCAGAATTTAGAGTCAACATAGATAATGAAAAATGTACTAATTGCTTAAATTGTCTAAAAGCTTGTCCCATAAAAGCAATTACGGAAGGTGATCAATGCTAAAAGAAAAATATGATGTTGTAGTTGTCGGTGCTGGTCCTGCTGGAAGTGTGGCAGCAAGATTTGCGGCAGAGAATGGTGCTTCAGTTCTGATCTTGGAAAGAGATCGTGAGCCCGGGATACCAGTTAGATGTGCCGAAGGTGTTTCCCATAATGGTATTGAACCTTTTATTAAGATCGATAAACGCTGGATAGCTTCACAAATAGATGTAGCTAAATTACATGCACCTAATGGTGAAGTGGCGAATATGTATAATAATGGAACTGGTTATGTTTTGGAGAGAAGGATATTTGATACTTCACTTTGTGAACTTGCAACGGAATATGGTGCAGAATTGATTACAAAAGCCGATGCCCTAGATCTTGTCTGGGAAAATAATCGTATTACTGGTGTAAAATTTAAGCATATAAATGAAATTAAAGAAGTTAAATGTAATATCGTAATTGGAGCTGATGGAGTTGAATCTAGAGTTGGAAGATGGGCTGGAATAGATACTAGTGTTGCACTGAAAGATATTGATACTTGTGTGCAATATACATTATCGAACATCGATGTAAGCAAAGACACCTGTGAATTTTATTTTGGAAAAGAAGTTTCACCTGGTGGTTATGTATGGATCTTTCCAAAATCTGATCATACTGCAAATGTAGGGATAGGAGTTGCAGGACATTTAGCACACAAAAAAGGACCAAAAGAATATCTAGATGAATTTGTGGAAGAAAATTTTCCTGATGCCCAGGTAACATACACGGTTTATGGTGGAGTAACTACTGCTGCAACTTTAAAAGAAATAGTAAAAGATAATATCATGTTAGTCGGTGATGCTGCTCGTCAAGTGAATCCTATAACTGGTGGTGGAATTGTACAGGGTATGATTGCAGCTAGTATTGCTGGAAAAGTAGCGGCTGAAGCTGTAAAGAAAAATAAATTTAACTCAAAATTTTTGAAGAAATACAGAAAAATTTGGGATAAAAAATTGGGAAATACGCAGAAAACCATGTATAAAATGAAAGAAAAATTCATGACAACTGATGATACTAGATTTAATAAAATCGTAGAGATCTGCCAGAAGATTCCTGAAGATGAATTTAGTGTTAAAGCATTGTTTACTGAAGCAGTAAAAGGTGATCCTAAACTTATGTTGGAGGTTGCGAAAGCCTTTGTCGCGAGTAAAATGAAATTGAAATGAATGTAAAACAGAAAAATGAAATAAAACGTAAAATTATTCACATAAGTTCAATATTTATTCCACTATCTTTCCGATTTTTGTTTCAAAATGATAGAAGTACATTCTTCCTTTTTTTAGGCCCATTAACGGGTATTGCAATTTTCATTGAAATAATACGTTTACAGAATCGATCATTTAAAAAGGTTTTCCATGATCTTGTAGGTATCCTTCTTCGTAAACATGAACTGAATGATTTTACCGGAGCTACTTATTTATTGACATCCTCAGCGATATGTATTGCTATTTTCCCAGCTGATATTGCTTTTATCGCCTTAAGTTTTCTTGCTATTGGTGATTCTTTAGCTGCCTTGATCGGCATTCCTTTTGGTCGCAGAAAGATCTTTGGTTCTGACAAAAGCTTGGAGGGAAGTATTGCCTGTTTTGCTGGTACTTTTATTTTTTCAATTTTTTTTATTAATCCGGTTGTTGCCTTTTTTGGAGCTTTAGCAGCTACAATTTCGGAAGTCTGCAAAATTTCTATTGACGATAATTTGAAAATCCCATTTATCTCAGGAATAATTATGTTAATTGTTATGTTTTTTATAAAATAAATTATCAATTTAAGAAGGATTATATTATGAAATTATCATTCATTATACCGGTTTACAATGAGCAGGATAGCCTAAAACAACTATATTCTGAAATTCTTGAAAACCTCAACAATAATGATTATGAGATTATTTTTATAGACGATGGCAGTGATGATGACAGCTATAATATAATGAAAGATCTAGCCAGCTCTGATAAAAAAGTGAAAATTATTAGATTCCGAAGAAATTTTGGAAAATCTGCTGGTTTGTATGTAGGTTTTGAAAAAGCTACCGGTGATATCGTATTTACTTTGGATGCAGATCTTCAGGATAATCCTAAAGAAATCCCAAATTTTATAGATAAAATAGAAGAGGGATACGATTTGGTTACGGGATGGAAACAGAAGAGAAAAGATCCAATTAATAAAACATGGCCTTCAAAGCTTTTCAATAAAGTTACTTCAAAAATATTTGGTCTCAAACTTCATGATTATAATTGCGGTTTCAAAGCTTTTAAAAAAGAGGTTATTAAAGAACTTGATATTTATGGAGAAATGCATAGGTACATTCCAGCTTTGGCTCAGGCCAAGGGATTTAAGGTAGCTGAAATAACAGTTGCTCATCGCAAACGCAAATTTGGGAAGACTAAGTTCGGTGCAGAAAGATATTTAAGAGGATTTTTAGACCTACTCACAGTAAAATTAATTACAGCTTATATCCATAGTCCACTATACCTCTTTGGTCGTATTGGAGCTGGATTCAGTATGATCGGCTTTGTGATAGCATTGTATCTTACTATTCTAAAATATTGCTTTGGTCAACCATTGTATAATAGACCGCTTCTTTATTTGGCAACACTCTTGATAATTATTGGTTTGCAATTTTTTTCAATTGGCTTATTGGGGGAATTAATTATCAACCAAAACAGAAGACAAACAAGCATGAGCAATATTTCTATAGAAGAAGAAGTAAACATCTAAATAAGTTTTTGTGGAGGAATAATGAGAAGTTACTTAAACGATTTTATTAAAAAGATGGAACTAGCAGGCTTGGACAAATTGGTTATTCAATCATTTACAAATTTTTATTACAAAGTATTGGAAGGTGCAACAGGTAAACTTACGGAAGCAGAGATTGAACCACCCTCCCAGGACAATCTTATAGATTATAATCAATTAGAAGTTACCAAATTTTCACCATTAGATAAATTAGCAGTCATAAAATTAAATGGTGGACTTGGTACAAGCATGGGATTAAAAAAAGCTAAAACACTTCTCAAGATCAAAGGTGAGCTGAACTTTTTGGATGTTATTGCTCAGCAGATTCTGCATTTAAGAAAGTCAACAGGTAAGAAAATACCACTATTATTTATGCATAGTTTCAATACTCAAAAAGATTCAATAACCTACCTGGAAAAATATCCTGATCTCCCACTCTCCAATATACCTCTCGACTTTCTGCAAAATAAATTTCCCAAGATAAAACAAAGTGACCTCTCCCCTCTTGCTAACAAAAATGACAAACTGAACTGGAACCCACCCGGACATGGTGAGATCTATATGGCATTATCTCAAGCAAATGTTATACAAAAGCTTCTTGATAATGGCTTTGAATACGCATTTATTTCGAACTCAGATAATCTGGGCGCGATTGTTGATAAGAAGATCTTAAATTATTTTGCTGAGGAAAATATTCCTTTTTTGATGGAAGTATGCCGTCGTTCCACTATGGATAAAAAGGGTGGTCATTTAGCTCAAACTAAAGATGGTCAACTGCTGTTGAGAGAAAGCGCTCAATGTCCTGATGATGAAGTTAATAAATTTCAGGATATTCAAAGGTATAAATATTTTAATACGAATAACCTATGGATAAATTTAAAAGCTTTGAAGCAAAGATTATACGAAAAAAGATATCATTTACCACTTTCTATGATATTGAATTCAAAAGTTGTTGAAGGTATTAAAGTTTATCAAGTAGAAACTGCTATGGGGGCTGCGATTAGTGTTTTCAATAATTCAAAAGCGATGATAGTAAACAGAGATAGATTTGCACCTGTTAAAAAGACAAATGACTTGCTAACTGTTTTGAGTGATAGTTATGAACTAACAGAAAAATTTGAGTTAGAGCTTGTGAATAAATTTAATGAAGTTCCTAATATTGAGTTAGAAGAGAAATATTATAAGAATATTAATGATTTTGATATGCATTTTGAAAATATTCCTTCATTGAAAGAGTGTAAAAATTTATTCATAAAAGGCGAAGTATATTTTTCTAACAATGTTTCTATCAAAGGTGATGTTTCGATTAGCAAGGCTATAAATTTGTCTGATATAGTCTTGGAGGATGAAGAGGTTTAAGGAGTTTATGTGCATTTAAATTCTTAACTTTAATAATCACTTATCAGAAAATCTATATCTTTTTCTGCCTCTTTATATGTATCAGAAAGTATTTTTTCTAGAGCTTCTTTTTGAATTTGTCGAACACGTTCTCTGGAAAGTCCCAATTCTTTACCAATTTGTGCAAAATTTTTAGTTTTTTCACCTTCTAGTCCAAAATACTTTTTAACTATATAAGCTTCCCGAGAAGGTAATTTATCCAATGATTTCTCTATACTATCTTCAACTTTTTCTCTGTAGTATAGAGTTTTGGGATCTGTGATATCTTGATCAGCAAGAAAATCTAAATAGGTTGATGGATTACTTTGATCATCATCAAATGCTTTATCTATTGAAAATGTACTTACATTTTGTTTACGGGTTTTTTCGATGATATTTACTGAGAGATCTGTAATATCAGCAATTTCATCAATACTAGCTTTTTTGCCCGTTTTTTGAAATAATTTTTTCTCAGCCTTTTTGATTTTATTTGCTATATTGACTTTTGAAAGAGGTGTTTTTATCACATCAGTTTTTTCCGCTAATGCAAACAATATTCGCTGCTTTATCCACCAAACTGCATATGAGATCAGCTTATTATTATGTTTTGGATCAAACTTTTCTATTGCTTTGATTAATCCAATGTTGCCTTCACTGATCAATTCAGATAAAGATAAACCTCGATTTTGATATTTTGCAGCAACTTTAACTACAAATTTAAGATTCGATCTAATTAACATTTCTTCAGCTGATTTATCCCCATTCTGGGCTTTTACAGCGAGCTCTTTTTCCTTCTCTTGACTTAAAGGTTCAATATTAGCAATATCCTGCAAATAACTTTGCAATGCTTTATCCTGGAATACATTTTCAGCCATTATACTTCCTTATAAATTTATCTAACTTTTAATTTGGAAATCATTTATATGATCATAAATAAAATCAAGAAGTTCATCATCACTCATATGAAGTCGCTTTGCTAATGAAAAAACCATCTTCACACCGGAAAGGTTCATACCCAATTCTTGGGTTAATGTGATAATAATAGTAATTTTAATGATATCAATTCTAGAGAAAAGTCTGGTATTATTTGGAGATCGTTTTGGTTTAACTAATTCTTTGGCTTCATACATCCGTATTGTCTGATCATGAATACCCAATTTTTTTGATACATCACCTATTTTTAGCAAATTATTTTTCATGACTCTCCTTATAAATTTAGTAATACTTTTCTCGGATCAATAGCTTTTCCTTTCACCCGATATTCAAAATGAAGATGAGGACCTGATGAAGTTCCAGTTTGTCCCACCGAAGCTATTGGCTGCCCTCGCTTTATCCTATCACCTAAACGCACAAAATTCGTCTCGTTATGAGCATATACACTCATAACGTAATTCTGATGCTCAAGTATTATAACATTACCATAACCTCTTTGTGTTCCCACATAAACTACTTTTCCGCTTAAACAAGCATGAATTGGATCACCTACGGACGCAGCTATATCAATTCCTTTATGAGGTCTTCCGTTTCGTATTCCAAATTCAGAAGTAACTGTACCTTTTACTGGAATAAAGAGCTTTTCAGCTTCTTGGACTATTTTAGATTTTTCTTTTATCGAATGTTTGCTTTTTGAAATATTTTGTGGAATTTCTTTTGTTTTTTCTATGGATTCTTTTGAATATTCTGCTTTACTTTCTCGCAATTTTATTCTTGTTCCAGTTTTCAATTTATAGGTATTAAGATCATTAAAATCCAAAATATCAAAGACGCTCACATCGTACATCTTAGCAATACGATGTACTGTTTCCCTTGGCTTAACTATATGAAATCCGGTTTTTGGGATCTTTCTTACTGTAACAAAATCACTTTTCTTTCTTTGTTTGGGATACAGATATAATTTTTGTCCGACATAAATATCCGTACTTTTTAGATCATTGAACAGCTTTAATTTCTCGGAAGAAAGTGAATATTTTTTACTAACAGAATCGAGCGTTTCACCTTTTTGAACAACATGGTAATCTGATGAAGGAGTAATAAATTTAGGATTTGCACTCATACAGAAGAGTGCAAATGTGGAGAATAAAGCTGATAAAACCAGAAGATTTTTTTTACTCAACCTGATACCATTAAAACACAATCTTAAAATCTGTATATTCTCTTGTAGAATCTAAATTTGTAATTTCCAGATCATTTACTCTAGCCATAGATGGACCTATTCTCAATTTGCTAATAAATTTTTTCATATCATCTTCATTTGCAACAGCAACAACTTTGACATCACCATTAATTAGATTTTTAACTATTCCTAATATATTGAGTGAATTAGCTGTTCTTCTTGTAAAATCTCGAAAACAAACTCCTTGCACTCTTCCTTTTACGATTATCTGATATTTTTTCATATCTGCCTTCTTTATTCACAATAAATATGAGTGAACTAATGTCAAATAATTTCCTTCTTAGTTCCTATACAGAAAGAAAAATATGATTTGATACTTAAATATTGCTTAAAATAAATATGTATGCGGCTTGGAATAAAAAATCTACTTAGAAGAGAGAATATACGAGCTTTTGTACTTGACAATCAAAGTATCTACTCTTGGATGCATTATATGAAAAAAAAGATATTTGCTGATTTTATTGAAGAATATTTTCCGGAAAAGAGTGAAATTCTTCTATCCAAATTTAATAGGTTTCATCAATATTTAAAAGAAGAAAATTCCAAAGTTAATCTGATCTCCAGAAAAACACCGAGTGAAGATTATTGGACATTACATTTCTTAGATTCTATTTTACCGGTTAAGCACATAGATTTTCGAAGAAAAAACATACTTGATTTTGGAACAGGCGGAGGATTACCTGGAATTCCACTGAAAATTATCTTCCAAAGTTCAATAGTTTATTTACTGGATTCAAAAAGGAAAAAGATTAGGGCAATAGAAAATATTATTAAAAAACTTGACTTAAAGAAGTGTTTCACGATTGTTTCACGATTGGAAGAAATGGAAGAGAAGTGGTTTAGTAAATTTGATGTGATTGTCTGCAGATCAGTTAAAATATTACCAAAGTATAAAAAATGGATGTTCAAATTACTAAAGAATGATGGAGAAATTATTTTATATAAAAGCAGAAAGTTAGATGATATCAAACAATTTTCAAAAACAAAAATATTTGATGTCAGTCACAATGAAATTGGTAAAAGAAAAATAATAAAAATAAAGAAATGAGTTATTTATGGGAAGAGTAATTGCAATTGTAAATCAAAAAGGTGGTGTTGGTAAAACAACTACAGCGATAAACCTTTCTTCTGCTCTGGGAATTTTTGAGAAAAAGACATTACTTATTGATTTTGATCCACAGGGAAATTCATCAAGTGGGGTTGGTATTGAAAGAGATAATCCGAATGTATATGAAGCATTAATAGGTGCTATTTCAATTAGTGATGTTATAAAATCTTCACCAATTCTTGAGACATTGGATGTTATTCCATCTAATATGGATTTGAGTGGTGCTGAGATAGAACTTGTTAAAGAATATTCAAGAGAATATAAACTTAAGAATATTGTTGATGAAGTTAGGGATGATTATGAATACATAATTATAGATTGTCCTCCATCTTTAGGCTTACTTACAGTAAATGCCCTTTCAGCAAGCACAGATGTTGTTATACCGATACAATGTGAATATTATGCATTAGAAGGTGTAAGCCAACTGTTAAACACAATAAGGTTAATTAAAAAGAATTTAAACAAAGAACTAAACATCATGGGAATTCTATTAACTCTTTACGATAAAAGGTTAAATCTATCTCAACAAGTAGCCAAAGAGGTTAGAAGGTATTTCCAAAAACAGGTTTTTGATTCAATTATTCACAGAGGTGTAAAATTAAGTGAAGCTCCTAGTTTTGGGAAATCAATTTTCCATTATGATATAAAATCCAGAGGAGCAAAGCACTATTTAGCGTTAGCAAAGGAAGTGATCGAAAGATGAAAAGATTAGGAAAAGGTTTAGATGCGTTAATTAATTCTACCCCGGAATCTACAGATGAAACAACTGGCATAACTACGATTAAAGTCGATAATATTGCCCCCAATAGATTTCAACCAAGAAAAGAATTCAATTTAGAAAAATTACAAGAACTTGCAAATTCTATTGAAGAAAGCGGTATCATACAGCCAATTATTGTTACTAAAAAGGATGATTCTAAGTATGAATTAATTGCAGGTGAAAGAAGGTTGGAAGCTTCTAAATTAGCTGGTTACGAAGAAGTTCCAGTAATAATTCGCAGTGTCTCTGCCAAGGAGCAGCTTCAATTTGCTATTATTGAAAATGTTCAAAGAGAAGATCTCAGTGCTGTGGAGGAAGCAAAAGCCTACCAACAATTAAATAAAGATTTTGATTTGACTCATACACAGATCGCAGATATAGTTGGTAAAGATAGAGCAACAGTAACAAATCTTATCAGATTGCTAAAGCTTGATGAAGAGATCCAAAAACTTGTACTGGAGAAAAAATTAACTCCAGGTCACGCAAGAACGATTTTACAAGTAGATGAAAAATTTCGAAAAGGTTTTTCTGATAAAATAATAAATAATGGTTTGTCTGTTAGAAAATCTGAACAAGAAGCAAAAAGAATAAAAAAATCCGGGACATTAAGCAAACAAAAAAGTAAATCTAAAAAGATCCCAGAATTAATCGACTTTGAAAAAACACTGAATTCAGTATACAAAACTAAAGTTAAAATTTCAGGAGATAAGGGATCAGGTAAGATCAGCTTTTATTACAAATCGGAAAATAAATTAGAACAACTTATAGAGAAACTTGAAGAGAACAATGAATAAAAAAGGCGTTATCTTAATTATAGTTTTTATTATTTCCTTCGTAATACTAATTTATCAAAATGGAAAATTACGAGATCGTATAGATTTACAGCTAGAACAGATCAGTATTACTACTGAGTATATTCAGTATTTAACAAGTATCGTAAGTGAGCAAAATAAAGATGTGCCAGAATATAATAAACAAAAAAGATTAAGTAAGATTTTAGATGATTATATCGAGGAGAAAAAAGAGGAACCTAAAATTCATCAAGATGTTACAATAGATCAGCTAATGGAAGCAGATTATGATAAATTCGAGGAAAATGATTTTATCCCAGATCTAATTCCTATTATTGATGAATATGCCATTAGTCAGCAATTTGGAACTAAACATAAAGGTTTGGATTTTGCAGCTGAAGAGGGTGCAGAAGTGGTTGCTGCTGCCAGTGGAAAGGTTATTTCTAATTATATTGATAAGCATTACGGAAATGTAGTCATCATAGATCACTTAAATGAGTATATCACTGCATATGCACATTTATCTGAAATTTATATTCAAAAAAATGATTTTGTAGATAAAGGTAAATATTTTGCAGATGTTGGAAATACTGGGAATAGTAGTGCACCTCATTTGCATTTCGCGATCTTTAAAGATTCTAAAAGTATTGATCCTGAAAGTATGCTAAAGGATTAAATTGGAGAGTGTATGGCAAGAAATAGAAAAATAGAACTTTCAACTATTATTGGAAAAGGTAGTAAGTTTGAAGGAACACTTAAAGTCACCGGCGGGATACGTGTTGATGGTGAAATAGAAGGCAATATAGAGTCGGATGGTTTTATAACTATCGCTGAATCAGGAGTAGCAAGAGCGGATATTAAGGCTGCGGAGTGCTTGGTCTCAGGAAGAGTTATTGGAAATATCTCTGTTGATGATGCTATAGAATTGGATGACACTTCAAATCTAACCGGTGATATTATTGCAAAAGTGGTTAAGATTCATTCAGGAGCTATCTTTAATGGCTCTAGCACTATGGGGACAAAAGCTAACAAAAAGAAGAACAAACTGGATGTGGAAAAACAAGAACAAACTGAATAAAGAGTTGTTAACTCATATTGGATTAGTCTCGCAACTAGGTTTAACTGTAGTGAGCGCGATTCTAATTTCATTTTTTGTCTTTTTATACCTAGACCGCAAATTTCATACTGATGGAATTCTCATAATAGTTGGGGTGCTCATGGGAGTATTTTCCGGTTTACTAGCGGCTTATAAACTATTAAAGAAATTTTACAAAAAAAATGAATAACCAAAAATATGTTAATCGAATCATAATCAATATTATCTTGACAAACATACCGGCAATTTTGTGTTTACCTTGGTTTTGGAGAGGTGGATTAAGTTGGATATTGGGTTCTATTGCAAGCTTGATCAATTTTATTTGGTTATCAAAAAACGTTGCAAAAAGTTTAAATCTGGATCCAACTAAAACAAAGCTTGCAGCAGTCAAAGGCTCATTCTATAGATTATCATTTTTAATTATTTATTCTGTTGTTTTTGTGTTTTTGGTAAAGTTAAATATTTTCGTATTTGGTTTGGGGCTACTTTCAGCACAAATAATGATCTATATTTATGAGTTTTATCGTAATCTAAAAAAAAGTAAATATATTTAAGGAAAAATCGATGGTAAAAAAGAAAAAAAGTCCAATGCTAAAAATATTTTTGATATTTTTTGTTATTGAGCTAATACTTGTTTTTTTATCTGGGAATTTCAGTAAAAAACTAGAAATTGGATTTGATAATGGGAAATTTATCCTTAGAAATATTGAACAACATTATGATCTTCAGGAAGAGATAACTGAAGAATTCCAGATAGATGAACATTATAAACAGACTGGAGAAATTCCTCGTATTTATGGGAGTAAGAATTTTTATAATTTCTTTAAAAATATCTTTGGAAAAGCTACGGCAATTGGAACTTTTCAATTACTTCGAATGCTTATAATAGTTGATTTAGTACTATTATTATTAGCTTTTCTCATAAAGAAAACAATCGCCAAACGACCCTCTAAACCACAAATTATTTTTGAACTTATCTATTCATCTTTCGAAGAATTTGTTGTAGAAACATTAGGGGAAGCAAAGAAAAATTTCACACCATATATTGTTACGATCTTTATCTTTCTTTGGATTTGTAATATGATCGGTTTGATACCCATTCCTGGATTTATGGAGCCTACCAGAAATTTAAATGTACCATTAGGGCTGGGATTTTTTGCAGTAATCATCGTACATATAACTGCAATCAAAGTGAAGGGCTTCTGGAAACATATTCAAAATTATATTAATCCGGTAAAAAACCCCCTATTTTTATTAGATATAGTAGGAGAACTTTCTAAAGTTGTTTCCATATCTTTTAGACTTTTCGGAAATATTTTAGGGGGAGCAATCATAATTTTAGTAGTTTCATCTTTGGTAAAATATGTTGTATTCCCAGTAGGCCTAAATTTATTTTTTGGTGTTTTTGTGGGAACAATTCAAGCGTTTGTCTTTACTATGCTTGCATTAACATATATTGGTGTAGAAATTGCGGAGTAATTTATGACTGAAGTGATGACAGGATATATAAAGATAGCAGCTTATCTCGGAGCGGGTATTAGTGTCGGAATAG
>LSCM01000160.1 GCA_001577185.1 Cloacimonetes bacterium TCS62
ATCTCATCAGTGATCTCTTTGTATTTTTCTTCAGCTGCCTTATTACATAGTTGTTTTAAATAGTCGCCTGGGGAAGTATATTGAGCTGGAATTTCCATTTTGGGAAAAAGAAATTCGTCATAACCTAATTGCAGATCAATTTTATGAGCTATTTGCACTGTGTTATCATATGCTTGTATTTGCTCGGGGAAAAGACTTCTCATCTCTTCTTCAGTTTTAAAATAGAGCTGATCAGTGTTGTATTTCATGCGATTGTTATCAGAAAGTGACTTCCCAGTTTGAATACATAAAAGTACGTCATGCGCTTCTGCATCCTCTTTTTCTAAATAATGACAATCATTGGTCACTACTAATGGAGTCTCTGTCTCCTCTGCTAATTCGATGATCTGGGGAGCAACAATTTTTTCATCTTCCAGTCCGTGATCTTGCAGTTCAAGGTAAAAATCTTCCTGAAATACTTCTTTATAAAACTTTATTACTTCGATTGCTTCTTGTGATCTATCTTTGAGCAAAAGCTGTGGTATTTCCCCTTTTAAACAGGCAGATAGACAAATTATACCTTCTGAATATTTTTCTAGTAATTTCTTGTTGATACGAGGTTTATAATAAAATCCTTCCAAATAGGCGATTGAAGAAAGTTTCATCAGATTTTTATAACCTACAAGATTCTTAGCTAAAAGAATGAGATGGTGTCGCATCTCCTTTTTAGCTTTTTTATCTTTAAAATCTTTATTTATGATATAAGTTTCAATCCCGATGATTGGTTTAATATTCTCTTTTTGAGCTTTCTTATAAAAGTCTATGGCACCAAACATATTTCCATGGTCGGTCATAGCAACTGCTGGCATATCATATTTCTTTGCCATCTTGATCATTTTATCTACCCGACAGGCCCCATCTAGCATACTATATTGTGTATGGTTATGAAGGTGAACAAATGTCATTTAATATCCTTTTTTTAAAAATTTTTTTATAAGATCTTCATCAATATTGAAGCTAACATTTCAATAGTTTTTTAAATGTCAAGATGAAACTATTAAGTTCTGAATTAATTTAAAGCTGTATAGTTCTAACCATATTCTGTGCTGCAATTTAGTAATATCAGATTAACTTAGTTGAGTTACAAAATCAGCGAACAGTAAAAAATCACTTGACAGATTTCTAGCTGACCGCCTACTCGGTGAGTGAGGACTCATCATAGGAGGAGTTTTGAATAAAAGGCAGATCCAAAAAGATATTACTCGCGGAAAAATTATGGTATCCGCTAAAAAAATATTTATTAAGAAGGGAATAATAGGAACTGCTACTTCCCAAATTGCCAAAGATGCCGGAATCGCCCATGGAACTTTGTTTCTACATTTTCCCAGCAAAGAAACTTTAATAATGGAACTTCTAGATGAGGAATTGTCTAAATTCTCTGATCGCATACGACAATTAATTAGTGACACATCTGATATAAAGTTGATATTGAATAATTATTTGGATATAATTCAAGAGGAAGAGGGATTTTTTGCTTCCTTAGCAAAGGAATTACCGTACTACAAAAGTGAGCTTCGTCGGAAAATCCTATTCAGAGAATCATTGATAAGAGAACATTTCCAAAAAGCGATTAAGATAGGTATTGAAAATGGTATCTATTCTCAGATAGATATTGCTTCTACTTTGATATTTTTATTTGGCACTATAAACTATTATCTTAGCCTGAAAAAAAGTTTTGTACAAGACGGAAGTGTAATAAAAAAATACCGTCACCAAATCGTAGAGAATTTTATGAAAATGCTAATCATTAAGGGGAAAGAAAATGGATAAATTACATATTTGTAAAAGTTGTGGTATAGTGATGAAAGAACCCAAGGATTTTGCTAACCAGAAAGTTGGTAGTGAATATTGCAGCAAATGCACTGACGAATTTGGTTTTATGAAAAGATATTCTCAAGTTGTAGAAGATATAAAGAATAAACTGATCAAACAAATGTCTATCTCTGAAGAAGAAGCAAAAAAGATGGCCTTAGAGAATGTATCGGAAATTCCTCATTGGGCACAAAAAGAAGCTCTAATCACTTCCAAAAAGAATATTATTATTACCGATGTTGGAAGCACTACAACCAAAGCGATATTGTTACAAAAAAAGGGTGATGATTTTGAATTTATTTCTCTTCATAATGCTGCTACAACAGTAGAAAAACCCCAGGAAGATGTAAACATTGGTGTTTTTAATGCTATCAAGCAGATCGAGAAAGATAATAATGTTTCATTACTCGAGACCAATTCCAAAATAAGCAAACTCATTTTTAATGATGATACACTCTATTTAACAACCAGTAGCGCTGGTGGAGGTTTGCAAATATTGGTGATCGGATTAACTATGTTTGACTCAGCTAGTAGTGCAAAACGGACAGCTTTTGGTGCAGGTGGTGTTATCTTAGATACTTTTGCGATCGATGATAAAAGAAGCAGTTTGGAGCAAATGCAACAGATGGCAGTTTTACATCCAGATATAATATTGCTGTGTGGTGGAATTGATAACGGAGCTATCTCACCAATTCTGCGCCTTGGTGAAATTCTGCAACTTTCTAAACCTAGTCCAAAATTTGGAACTAAGAATAAAATTCCTCTGATATTTGCTGGTAACAAAAAAGCTCGTAGTTTCATAGCTGGTTTATTCGGTAATAAATTTGAGGTTTATATTACACCTAATCTGCGACCTACTCTACAAAGGGAAAATTTAAAACCAGCTAGAGAAAAGATACATCAGCTATTTATGGATAATGTGATGGAACAAGCTCCTGGTTATTCTCTGCTCAAAAAAATTGTTGCAGATGAAATAATTCCTACTCCTATGAGCGTGATCAACTCATTAAAACTAATTAGTGAGAAAATGGATGAAAATATAATGGCTGTGGATATTGGAGGAGCTACGACAGATATTTTTTCCAATATATTCGGTGAATATTTCCGGACAGTAAGTGCAAATTACGGTATGAGTTACAGTATATCAAACGTATTGAAAGAAAGTGGATTCTCCCAATTAAAAAAGTGGTTACCAAAAACTTTAGATGATGAATATATCACTAATTATATCGGGAATAAAATGCTCTATCCAACTTTTGTACCATCTTCAGCTCAGCAAATTGCTATTGAACATGCTATTGCTAAAGAAACCATTCGTCTTTCCAAAAAACAACATATGAAAATGAATTTCAATACTCGCCAAATAGGATTTTTAGATAAACTAAAACTCAAACATAAAAACTTAGATAATGTAACGGAAGCTTTTTACATAGAAAAAAGTAAAGAGAAGAAAAAATTCCATATGTGTGATATCAATATTTTGATTGGGGCTGGAGGTGTTCTGTCACATACTGAAACAGATGAGCAAGCTATGTCCATAATTTCTGATGGCTTCAGACCAGAGGGTATCACTGAGATATGGAAAGATAAACACTTTATCTCTCCACATCTGGGCAAGTTGAGTGCTATTGAAGAAAATTTAGCAGGCAAATTACTAACTGAAGAGTGTTTTAAAAAAATCGGTCTTGTCATTAGACCTCTTGCCAGTAAATGGAAAGAAAATAAAACTGTTATGGTTTTAACAATAGATAGCGAGAAACATACCCTTAAAGTTGGTGATAGGTTATTTATATCTAATAAAAGATCAATATCCAAAAAGGTAATAATTGAGCTTAAAAAGGGATTTTATCTTCATGACGATGATGAAAAAATTCAATTTAGTACTAAATTGCCTATTTATGTTGATATTTCATTAAATGATAATTTTGTTAAAGAGAATAAAGTCCTCAAACTATTACAACA
>LSCM01000161.1 GCA_001577185.1 Cloacimonetes bacterium TCS62
ATGAATCAATTTAAGAACATATTTCTCGGGTTAAAAAAACCAGAATTTTCAAGAGTAGTTGATTCACAAAAATGTATCCGTGCTGGAGGAAAACATAACGATTTAGAAGAGGTTGGTAGAGACGGTTATCATCATACTTTTTTTGAAATGTTAGGTAATTGGAGTTTTGCAGATTATTACAAAAAAGAAGCAATAATTTGGGCTTGGCATTTATTAACAAAAATCTGGAAATTACCTAAGACTAAGCTCTATGCTACAGTTTATAAAGATGATAGTGAAGCATATGATCTCTGGAAAAATGAAACTGATATCGATCCTAATCATATTGAATTTCACGGGGAAAAAGATAACTTTTGGGAAATGGGAGAAACTGGCCCATGTGGTCCTTGTTCGGAAATTCATTTCGATCGCGGAAAAACTTTTTGCGACCTAAAAGATGAAAAACATGAATGCAAAGTAAATGGAGATTGCCATCGTTATATTGAACTTTGGAATTTAGTCTTTATCCAATATAATCGTGATGAAAAGGGCAAATTAAATAAGCTTCCTCATAGATATGTAGATACAGGTGCAGGTTTTGAAAGAATTTGTCAAATACTACAAAAGAAAAATTCCAATTATGAAACAGACCTTTTTTCCCCAATTATTAAGCAAGTTGTAAAATTATCCGGTAAAGAATACTCATTAGGAAAAGAAGGGACTTCGCATCGCATAATTGCAGATCATATTCGGTCATTATCATTCGCTCTTGCTGATGGTGGAATGCCATCAAATGAGGGAAGAGGATATGTACTGCGCAGGATTTTGCGTCGTGCAGCTCGTCATGGAAGATTATTAGATCTCAAAAAAGCTTTTTTATATAAATTAGTAGATACTGTGATAGAAATTATGGGAGATCATTTTAGTGAATTAAAGGAGAAGAAAGCTCACATAAAGCTGATAATCAAAGCAGAAGAAGAGAGATTCAATCTTACTTTAGATAATGGATTACAACGCTTTAAACAAATTATTAGAAAATTAGAAGGTGATAAGATCAAGGGTAGTGATGTGTTCTTATTATACGACACCTTTGGCTTCCCACCTGATCTTACTAAGCTCATGGCTGAAGAAAACGGACTTTCAGTAGATATGAAAGATTTCCGAAAAGAGATGAAGAAACAAAAGGCTAGAGCTCGTAAAGCTAGTAAATTTAATACAAATGAATCTTTAATTGAAAAATTGCAAGTTGATAAATCTCTGAATACTGAATTTGTAGGATATGCTAAACAAAGTATTAAAGCTAAAGTGCTAAACTACTTTATAGACGATAGGAATAATGTGATCTTAGTTTTGAATAAAACACCATTTTATGCTGAATCTGGTGGGCAGATAGCTGATATTGGAAAAATCTACAATGAGGAATGCGAAATTGAGATAAGAGATGTTCAGAAAGAAAATAACATCTATTTCCATTTCGGTAAATTGATAAACGGTGAGATCAATCATAGGTTGTATACAGCCACTGTAAATCAAACTTTCAGAAAAAATGTTGCTCGTAATCACACAGCTACACATCTGCTCCATAAGGCTTTGAAAGATGTTTTGGGTGAACATGTAAATCAAAAAGGTTCTTTGGTAAATCAAGATCATCTTCGTTTCGATTTTACTCATTTTAAAAAAGTAAGAGACAGAGAATTAAATATGGTTGAGAATGAAGTTAATAGGCAGGTTCGTGCTTGTCTTCCAGTTCACACTCAGTACCAAAATATTGATCATGCTAAAAAGAACGGAGCTGTTGCTCTCTTCGGAGAAAAGTACGATGAAAGAGTTCGAGTTGTTTCCATGGGTAAATTTTCAAAGGAACTATGCGGAGGTACCCATCTTGATTCTACAGGTGAAATTGGTTTTTTTAAAATTACTTCCGAATCTTCAATAGCCGCAGGTATTCGAAGAATTGAAGCTATCACTGGCGAAAAAAGCGAAAGATATGTTAAGATATTAGAAAATGAGATCGATGAGATCGGAGCACAATTGAATGCTCCTGAATCTGCCATTTTAGAAAAATTAAAGAAAGTTCTTTCAGAAAATAAGCAGCTTCAGGTCAGATTGAAGAAAATAAAAGTTCAATCCGCCGGAAGCTCTTTAGATCAACTTATGAAAAATGCTAAAATAATAAATGGAGTGAAATTAGTAGCTGCAAAAATAGATATACAAAATCCCAATATGCTTCGCCAACTTGGTGATCAATTAAAAAATAAAATAAAATCCGGGATCGGTGTACTTGCAGCTGAAAATAATGGAAAAGTTTCATTGATAGCTATAGTTACAAAAGATCTCACAGATAAATATAAGGCCGGAGATATCATAGGAAAAATTGCCAAGATAGTCGGTGGCGGCGGCGGTGGTCGTCCAGATATGGCTCTTGCAGGTGGTAAAGATATTTCAAAGATCGATAAAGCACTAGCTGAAGTACCAAAGATCATCCAAAATACTTAAATGAAAAAAATTCTGATCTTAAGATTAAGCTCGTTAGGTGATATAATACTTACCGAGCCTATTGTGAGAGAATTAGCTAATTCCTATCCAGATGCTCAAATTGATTATTTAACAAAAGATCTCTATCTACCCTTAGTGTCTACTTTCGGTAAGCTAAACAAAGTTTATCCTTGGAAAGATAAGATCAAAATTTTAAAACAGCTACGAACAATTAATTATGATATAATCATTGATCTTCATGCAAAATTCAATACATTCATCATAAAAAGATATCTCAACGCTTCCAAAATTGTTACTTATAACAAAAAACATCTACATCGATGGTTGATCACAAAAAAAAATTCTAAGAAGCCTATCATTTCAACGGTTTCTTTGTATTATTCTGCCTTAGAAAAAATTGGTGTGAAACGAACTATAGGCGATCCAAAACTCACACCTGTAGTTAAAAAAGATTTTTTTAAAGAAACAAGTGACCTGAAGATCGGAATTTTTCCCGGTGCATTACACAAAACTAAACAATATCCTTTGGATAGTTTTTCCAAGTTGATCTCAAAAACGCCCCCCAGTTGGAGCTGTAAATATTTTATATTAGGATCTAAATCTGAGAAAAAGCTGGCGAATGAAATTAAAAAGTCTCATCAAGAAATTACAAATTTATGTGGTAAATTCAATATAGTAGAACTTATTTCAGTAATCGATCAGCTTGATCTTGTTATCACAAACGATAGTGGTCCAATGCATATAGCAGCAGCATTATCCATACCTCAAATTGCAATTTTCGGGTCCACACATCCAGTGCTGGGATTTTCTCCCTCGAATAAAAAAGCAACTATTTTGTCAGCCAACCTTTCATGCCAACCTTGCTCTCTCCATGGTTTTTCAAGTTGTCCTAAAAAACATTTCCAATGTATGAATGACATTTCACCAGAAACAATATTACATGAAATTGAGGTTATTTTATTTAAGTAATAATTATTGCAATTACACTTGTAACTAAATAAATATAGTTAAGCTGAACACTTTGATATAGGCTCCTTTCATTAAAAAACGTAAATTATCCCTCCCGGGAATTGTAATCTTTCTTTACAGTTTTATAAAACTTAGTTGACAAATTAGAGTTAGAAAAATTTTCCTTACATGTAAATAGTAAAAAAAGAGGAAATTATGAACTCTAAAGTTAATAAACTTTTGATGAATTATGCAACCAATGATTTT
>LSCM01000162.1 GCA_001577185.1 Cloacimonetes bacterium TCS62
ATAAACAACCATATGATTGGATTGATCGAAAAAACAAGAAATGAGGCAGTTGCAGCTCCGATGATACCAAAAAGTGGTACAAGAGTAACATCTAAAATAAAATTGAAAACTCCGGCAAAAATACCCAGATATAAGTACATTTTAGTCATATCAAAACTAACGCGAATCGAAGTGAGAGATGCAGTTATAATCCCTAAATTAAGCGTAGTTATCAATACCTTAAACGGTAAGATCGAAGCATTGAATTTATCTCCATACACTATATTAAAACCAATATCACTAAATACCAGCATAAAAGCTACAAGTATCATAGTAAAAAAACTGATCTGCGGTAACAACCGCCTTAGATAAAATTCCTTTATTTTCTCTATTTCATTGTTTGTTTTAAACACAATTATAATAGGAGTTGTAATAGTAACAATACCTGCTTTGAAAAATGATTTTAGTGCATTCAGAATTTTATAAGATGCTTGATAGATCCCTACATCTTCTAATGACATGAAATATTTGATCGTGTAGGTATCGATCCAGGTTATTATGTATGAGGACCAGCTAAAAAATAATAGCGGAAAGCTGAATACACACATCTTCTTTATAAGACTCTTATTATAAACAAAAGGGACTAATATTCTTTTGTCAATATTAATAAAACCAAGAATTATAATAATAAGATCTGAAAGGAGAAACACCAATACAACATAGATCACTTTAATTTCTAAGATCTTAAAAACGAAAAGTAGAATACCGAGAAAAATAAAAAATTTTGTAGCTAATCTATTGAGAAAAGTTTGAACTTTAATCTTGCGAATGACCTTTAAAACTTCAAATAGGAAATTTTTCACAGCTAGAAATATCATACCTAGAATAATGATTCCCAATACATAGTTTTTCTCTATTTCCAAAAAGTTTAATATTGGTTTTCTAAAAATGTAAAATATCGACGATATTACAAAGAACGATAGTAAACTAAGAATCGAAAATGATGCAGTAGTTTTTCGTATGTGTCCATCCGTCAGGAATTCTTCCTTCCCATAGCGAATAATGGCTAATCTCAGCCAACTTAAACCGAAAAGAAATAGCAGTGACATCGCACTTATTATTAATGCGACCTTTCCATAGTTATCCGGCCCTAAATATCTAGCTTGAACCGATTCTGAAGCTATCATCAAAGGTATTGATAAAAACGAAGTACCGAGTACAGTTACAAAGTCCCAAAATGATTTTTTAATCTCTTTCATAAAGTTATTAATTAAAATCCCAATCTAATTTGTTAACTTCTTCCTCTAGTAACTTAAGATCTTTTGATGAAATTTTTCTTTTATTCCTAATCTTTATTTCCGGTAACTTGCCCCTCTCTCTTCTATTTAATTTTCCTCCGAATTCTCCTATAGTATCTAATATCTCAGTAAGATCATTTCCAATATTTTTGTATCTAATTTTGTAAATATTGTTTTTGGGAAATAATTTGAGACTATTTTCAATTTGTTTGCTCATTAAATAAATATACTTCACAACTTTTTTGTGTTCTGGCAAGTTTATGATCTCTTCGTATCCTTTTGGATGAAAAAAAAGCCAATCTTCCATTATCTTACCTTTCCCATCTGATATTGCTTTAAAAATTGACTGAGAAGTATAAACCGGATCTCTTTGCAAATATATTAATTTAGCATTGGGGAATAATTCTTTTAATAATTCTCCATGCAAGATAATTCTAAGATTTTTTAAAATGATCGGTTTATTGAACTTGTTTTGAATTGCTAAAATGTTATTTCTAATTGCAGTTTTTACTTCAGCATTTAAATCTCTTTTCTTTGATGTATAGAATAATTTATCGTGCATCATTGTCCAAAAAATAGCATCTTCATTAGGTGCTAGTAATCCACATGCATCTGTTTTCCCATATTTAGAACGAAAACAATTATGAGGTCTCGATCTGTAAATTTTATTAAATAACCAAAAGGCAAAATATAGATTTTCTCTTCCCAATTTTATAAAATTAGAAGTATAAAGAAGATCGAAATAATTTGTCAAAAGTTGATAGAGAAGTGTAGTACCAGAACGTGGAACTCCAATTATAAAGATCGGAGAACTAGTATGCTTAATTGATGCCATATTTTTTACAATTCTGTTATTAAATGGCTGTACCAGTAAGCTTGTATATTTAAATATTCTTCTCAAGAAATTCCATTTATAAAACAATTTCATTTATTTACCTACTAAATTCATTATTTCTTGATAGATCATCTCCGAAAAATTTCCATCCTGGAACTGATGAAATTTGTTCTTCTTCTTAATAATATCATCTTTAGATGCATCATAATTATCCAGATATTTTCTTATCTCTATTAATAACTGATCTTCATTTTTACAGATATCTCCAATTATAAATTCATCAAGCTCATAACAAATCCCTCTTTCCTTTAAATATCTTTGATGATCATAAAGATAGAAAATTATCGGTCTTTCTGTTAACAGAAAATCAAAATAGCAACTGGAATAATCTGTTATCAATATATCTGTGATAAAAAGCAATTCCTGAACGTCGAAATCAAGATTTGAAAGATTTATTATATTTTTGAATTTATGCTCAGTATAGTTTTCAGCAATATGACTTTTCTCAAATATCACCGCTCCATTTAGCTCTGGTTCAAAACTGAATAAAGGTTTAAAAGAATCTCGATAATTTCTATAAGTAGGAAGATACGAAATAATTACTTTATCTGCATATTTTTCAAGATCATACTTCCTTAAGATCTCTCTTTTACTGGTGTTAGTAAAGAAAATGTCATTTTTAGGTTCACCGGAGATCAATACATTCTTACAATTTGGAAATACCTTTTTCCTAGCTATCTTTGTAACTTCAGAAGTCGCAATATCCAAATCATCCTTACGCCTATAAACTGATAGTTCTTTTATATTCATCCCATGATATAAGTTGATGAATATCGATTTATTCAAGGTATAATTCACAATATCATCTCTGCCAAAAGAATGGATATAAACCCTTGCTCTCAGTCCAAGAGATAGAGCTTTAAAAGAATTTATTTGATAAACTTCGCCATCGATCTGTTTTATTTTATTGATCACTTTCTGATCTTTTGTAAACCAGATTGCTCTGATGTTTTTCTTGTTTTTAACAATATATTCGAAGAAATGTTTTGTATTACTATAATAATGTTTTCCCGAAGCTTCACCAAAAATCCAGATAGAATCATCTTTTCTTAAAAAGATCACCAAAAATGATAACAAAATTTTATAAAACTGACCTAGCAAATTAACCATCACAAACTTCCTCAATTATTGCTATCAACTTATCTTTTCTTTTTTTCAAAGGAAATTTGTATACTATCTGACTTCTAGGATCGATTTCCTTTACATCACCCTTGAATAATTTACTAATCATCTGTTTTGCTTCTTTAAAATTTTTATTTTCGATAATTGATCCATTCTCCCCTATAACTTCCTTAAGAGCTCCGACATTATAAGCAACACCAATACATCCGCATAACATAGCTTCGGCAAGAGCAGACCCAAAAGACTCTATCAACGAGAATTGGCAGTAAATTTTACTCAGATTGTAATATTCTAATAATTTTTTTTGTTCAACAAAGTTTATGACATGCAAATTTTTGGGAATAGGTTTTAG
>LSCM01000163.1 GCA_001577185.1 Cloacimonetes bacterium TCS62
ATCTTCATTATACTCATAGTTCTGCTCCTGAATTGCTCCGAAATCCATATAAGCAGCAGTTCCAAGCAGACAGTAAAAAGTTGAGTTTTCCCCTTTATGAAGATGTTTATAATACGAAACACCGATATTTGCATTCCAATAAGCTCCTTCATCTTCTAAAGTGTTAACGCTGGTTGTATCTGGCCACCAATACTGCTCGTAACTATCCTCAAAATCGGTATCATCAGTATCACCCATGGTAATTGCACCAAATGCAACTTGGTAGCCATAATTTTCTTTCATTCGTCTGTATGAAAATCCGCTACCTGATATCATACCTCCGGTAAAGCCAAGTGCATGTTCAAATTCTTCTGCAGATAATATGAGAGATAAGAATATAATTGTGATTAGGATCATAATTTTTTTCATAATTACCCTCCTTGGGAATTTAGAGCATAGCTTTAGTTTTTAGCTCCTCAAGAGATCTTATTATTCTTTAACTAAATAAGTTACATTTCAAACCACTTGATCCATCCACTTATAAATTTTCTTCATCCTTTTTCTTCAACCCATCCCACCAATTCAGCCTCTTCTTGATCTCTTTTTCGAAACCGAATTTTGAAGGATTATAATACTTTTTTTCTTTCATTTTATCTGGGAAACACTTTTGATAAGAATAAGCATCTTTTGCTTCATGATCATACTTATAACCTTTCCCGTAATCTAATTCTTTCATTAAATTAGTTGGTGCATTTCTAATTTGCAAGGGTACACCCAAATGACTTGTTTGTCTAGCATCTTTTGCAGCTTTTTTATACGCTGTATAGAGTGAATTACTTTTTGGTGCAGTGGCAAGATAGACTACCAGTTGAGTTAGTGCAACATTTGCTTCTGGCATACCCAGAAAATGAACGGTATCTTTAACTGCGATAGCTTGTAGTAAAGCATTGGGATCTGCCAGGCCGATATCTTCGGAGGCAAATCGCACTAATCTACGTGCCACATAAAGCGGATCTTCACCAGCTTCTAACATCCGAGCCAACCAATATAAACCTGCCTGAGGATCGCTGCCCCGCAAAGATTTATGCAAGGCAGAAATCACATTGTAATGTTCTTCCCGATCTTTATCGTAAAACATTGCTTTTCTACTTAAAATATTAGATATAAAGTTAATATCGACCTGCTTTTTATCTGCTACATTATTGATGATCGTCTCCAAATAGTTAAGTGCTTTACGAGCATCTCCTCCACAAAGTTCAGCTAAATATGGAATACATTTGTCGCAAAATTTGAAATCAATATTTATCTCATCAATCGCTCTACTGATTATCTTTTCTACATCATCATCAGATAGCTGCTTGAGTACAAACACATTACATCGCGAAAGTAGCGCGGGAATGACTTCAAAAGATGGGTTTTCCGTAGTTGCACCAATCAGGATAACCGCTCCGGATTCAATATAATGTAAGAAAGCATCCTGTTGAGATTTATTGAACCGGTGAATTTCATCAACAAATAAGATAGTGCTTTTATTTTGTGCTCTCAAGTTATATTCCGCTTCTTTCATCACCTTTTTCACATCTTTTATACTTGCTAAAACTGCGCTAAATGATATGAATCTACTTTCTGTTCTTTGTTCGATCAATCTGGCAATAGTCGTTTTGCCCGTTCCCGGTGGACCCCATAAAATGAAAGAGCTATAGTTATCATGCGCTATCATGTTACGAAGTTGAGATTTCTCATTTAGAAGTTCCGGTTGTCCCATGATCTCTTCGATCTTTGTAGGTCGTATCTTCTCAGCTAAAGGGATATTAGTTGGTTTTACTTTTTCCTCAAATAACGATATCTGTTCTGACACTTTACTCCTCCATATTCTTTCCAAAGCTTATCTGAGAAAAATTTCTTCTACTCAAATTCGGAAAGTACACTCTACGAATTACCACAACCTTCCAATACACTAAAAAAACAAAATTAAAAGCCAGGCTTCGGAAGGTTATGGATCAACAAATAAACCGAATAGCTTGGGGAATTAATTCGATCTTAAAATTTAATGGATCTTTCAATTCTGGTATCTCACCATCATAGTAAATAGGTAATGGTTCCGAAGTTGTAATTTCGATCTGCCTGCTTTGATGAAGTATAACTTCTGGTTCCTTCAAATGTTTTCCTTTAATCGCTGACGGTAACAAGCTAAGAATACGTCTACGATTAACTTTATTGATCAAGCAGATATCCAAAAGACCGTCATCAGTTCGAGCTTCGGGTGTAAGTAAAAATCCACCTCCAGTAGACAATCCATTTCCTATTGAAACTAGCAAGAATGGATCAGATAAAGTACAAGAATCTAATTTGAGCTCTGCTTTAACCGTCTCGAGTGAAATAAGCGCTCTAAAAACTGCATAGAGATATCGAGGTAATCCATTTAGATATTTTATTTTATTTGAGATAATTGCAACTCTAGCATCAAATCCGATTCCCAAAGCATTTATGAAATATTTATCTTCTATTTTTCCAACATCGATCGATCTAGTATTAAAATCTAATAATTTTTCCACCGCATCATTAATATTATCTGAAAGATTGAAATTTCTGGCAAAATCATTCCCTCCGCCTTCCGGAAGCAAACCCAAAACCACATCTTTTGAATTTTCAGATTTCATAATTCCGTTAACAACTTCATTTAGAGTTCCATCACCTCCGACGGAAACTATGTTTTTATATGATTTATCTAACGCCTCTAATGTAAGTTGTGTTGCGTGTTGAGGTGCTTTTGTAAGTTCGATTTCAAAATCTATATTATTTCTATTTAAAACCTGAATTATTTTGTTGATCTTCTTACCTGTCTTACCTCTACCTGCAGTGGCATTGACAATAAAAAACCATTTTCTGTTTTTCATATTATCTTCTTTTTCTATATTTTTTTAATATAATTACAAATTCACCTTTGGGAAGTCCTTTGGTCATAGTCACAAGTTCTTTCAAGGTCCCCCATAATATCTTTTCTTCCGGTTGAGTTAGTTTATATGCTATTATCGCTTCTCTATTACTACCCAGAATTCTTCGCATATCCTTTAATAATTGTTTTAATCTATAAGGTGTTTCCAAAAAGATGAGATCATAATCTCGCGGTAATTTTTTTAGCTCTTTTCTCCTTTCAAATTTGTTAGCAGAAAGAAAACCATAATACAAAAATTGTTTTAAAGCTAAGCCACTTGCCATCAAAGCTGCCATGATCGATGAAGCACCAGGTATCGGAACAACTTGAATACCATTACTGTGACAATCACGGACTAATTTATTGCCAGGATCTGCAAATAGAGGAGTCCCTGCATCACTTATAAGTGCTGCCGACATTTTGTTTTCCAATAGTTTCCGAATGATCGCTGGAGTTTGTTCATCTTCATTATGCTCATTTAAGTTTTCTAATTTTTTCTTAATGTTGTAATGATTTAACAATTTACTTCCGGATTTGAATTCTTCACAAATGACAAAATTAACCTTTTTTAATACGTTAAGTGCTCTTAGTGTGATATCCTCAGGATTGCCGATATGAGTCGCCACAACGTATAACTTAGGTCTTTTTATCATTTTATTCACCTAATAGTTTTAGTTCAAAATAATTTCTTTGATCTTTATTCTTCT
>LSCM01000164.1 GCA_001577185.1 Cloacimonetes bacterium TCS62
GTAGCTGTGTAAGAACCTACATCTTGTACTTCATTTACAAGTGTTCTAACTAACTATTCAATGATCTCAACAGAAGTACCTTTTCGAACTAAATTAAAAAGTTCAATTATATCCACATTCTTCATTCGGATACAACCCTTTGAAGCTGGGGTTCCAATAGCTTTTTCATCAGGAGTACCATGAATCCAAATATATCGATGTTTTGTATCGATCCCTTTTCCCTTATTCTTACCTTTCTCCAAGCCTTCTAAGCACAGAATACGAGTTGTTACAAGGTCATCACGAACATTTCTTTCCTCAGGATCTATCACAGCTATCTCTTTTGTTGGTTTTCTACCTTCAAAAATAGTTCCTAATTCTACTCCCTTACCTACACGACGAGAAATTTTGTGTTTTCCTAAAGGAGTTTTGTAAGAACCTACTTTATTGCCAATACCTGCTTGGGCAGTAGAAATTGGATATTCCTTTTTAACCGTTTCATTAATCATAAGATAAAGCTTCTGTTCTGAGATTTTGACTAGTATCTGCTTTTTTCTTTTCATATTACTAACTAGTTTGGTTTAGTTTAAATCGTCAAGGATTTATCAATAAATAGCTTTGTTGAATTGTAATCTTTAAATTGAATTGCTTTTAATCCTAAATGAATTGCTGCTTCAACATTTTCTGCTTTATCGTCAATAAACAAGCATTCTTCAGGATTGAGAGAAAACTTTTCCAATCCTCTGTGATAGATCTTGGAATCTGGTTTAATCGCTTTAAGTTTATAAGAAAGCATCAAATTATCTTGGAAAAAATGTAGCTTACTAAAATTATCCCAAATGTAGGGAAAATGTATCTCGTCAGTATTAGATAATAAATAAACCTGATGTTCTTCAGATATTCTTCTTGCTAATTCTATCATCTCAGGAATTTCTGAGAATATACTTCTCCAAGCTGCTTCAAACTTTGCTTGGTTTACATCATGGGACAATAATATTTTTGAATGTTCATAAAACTGTTGTCTACTAATTTTTCCCGAACCAAAATTCTTGATGGCTGGTACAACTTGTGAGATATCCAATTTGTGATCTTGAAGTCCAAGATTTTCAAAGAAAATATTAAAATCGTAATCTATCAGTACTTTCCCAAGATCAAATATTACATTTTTTAACTTCATTACTTCTCGATTACAATTGTTACAGGTCCATCATTAACAAGTGATATTTCCATGTGTTCTCCAAAATAACCAAGTTTCGGTTTTATATAGATCTCTTCTAATCGACTTGCAAACTCTTTAAAAAGATTTAACGCTTTTTTTGGCTTTGCTGCTGAAGTAAAATTTGGTCTTCTCCCTTTATCGCAATTTCCATACAAGGTAAATTGTGGAACTAATAATACTTCTCCATTCACATCTGCTAATGACAGATTCATTTTATCGGCGTCATCCTCAAAAATTCGCAATTCAATTGCTTTTTTAGCTAACCAATTCACTTCTGAATTATCATCTTGTTTTGAAATTCCTAAGAATATCAAGAGTCCCTTCCCTATTTGCGAAACGATGACACCATCTAATTCTACAGTAGCATTTTTTACTCTTTGGATAACCAGTTTCATCTATTTACCATAATTCTGTGGAAATAAAATTCTTTCAATACTTTCGATCAATATATGTAAAACAACTATATGTATTTCTTGGATTCTGTCGGTTGTTCTTCCGGGAGCTATAAGTTCGAAGTCAGATCTATTTTTCAACGATCCACCATTTTTCCCAAGTAGACCAATAGTCACTAACTTCAATTGTGATGCTTTTTCTACAGCTTTTATCACATTTTTAGAATTTCCACTCGTTGAAATTGCTATAAGTATATCCCCTCTCTTTCCATAAGCCTCAATACCTCTTGCAAAAATCTCTTCAAACCCGTAGTCATTCCCTACACAGGTAATATGAGATGGATCTGTGAGAGAAATAGCAGGAAGTGCAGGACGTTCTTTTCTAAATTTACCTGTTAATTCTTCAGCAAAATGCATAGCATCAGCCGAGCTACCTCCGTTACCACAGATCAATATTTTATTACCCTGCTCAAGAGCATTAGAGCAAACTTCAGCAATTTCTTCTGTTATCTTAATATTTTCCTGATCTGTAATAAATTCATTGATGTTATCAGCAGACTCTTTGTACGATTTTTTAATTGATTTTATCATTTTTCTCCTTATTTTCATAATAAATTCGATATTAGATGTTAATTTAGTCAATCTAAATTTTATTTCTTAGTATTCCATTTAACTTTTTAAAACTCAGCTTTTACTTCAGCGCTCAATTTGTGAATGTCCTTTCTTTGCGGGTAACTATTCCCAGAATAATGAACATTTATTGATGTGTAGTCATTCATTTTGAAATTCGTATCTAAATACCATTTAAAAATATTGCCATTTTTTTTTTCATTTATAAATCCTAAGAATTCAGAACCGGTTCTTTTGTTTTTTCTAAAAGAAATCCCGCTAAGAAATCTATACTTTTTCCAAAAGTAAGTAAGATCTTCTTTGATCTCAAGCGCGGTTATTTGATAAGAATCTTCTGCTAAGTCATCACTTCCAGATTCTTCAGAAAAGCCTAATGTTGAGCGCATTATCAGCTCACTATTCAATCTATTACGCATATCGATTTCATAGTTATTTATATTGATCGTCGAGGAATATCTTGAATTTTCTTCAGATCGCTTTTCATAAATAAGTTCTAAATTAGTGTTTTTTAATGTTTTGATAGTAACTTTTCCCTCCCAAACATTCAATTCACTTGTTTCACTGTTTTCTAAATAACGTTTATCCATACTATTTTCACTTTTAAATTTAAATCTTGAACTTATATCGTTACCCATAATATCTAGCCATAAAAGTTGCTGAAACGTATTTCTACCATAGATCGTATTATTCTCATCCATTAAAATATCTGGGTTCAAAAAATATACTTTTATTTTTTCACTTTCTTTCGAATTTTCTGTAATAGTCACTTGAGTTTCAGTTTGAAATCTATTCCAAAAACTATCTGTTATCATGCCAGGATTAAAATAGAGAGTAGAATTAGATCTAACTTCAATTGACATTTGAGGATCATCATAATCAATTGCAGTAATTTCCCAATCGTAATCACCCTCTCCAAAACCTACAAATACTGTATCAATATCATAACTACCTTGGTCATCACCAACAAACAGAAACTCTTTTAATTTTGGATAGAATTCAACATTTTGAAGTGAATAATAAGTTCTTAAATTAAGAGCATCTTTGATCAAAGAGCTTTGAATATTGATCTCCGCCATATCGTATTTTTGCTTGGTGCTATCTTGGATCTCACGATGGGATATTATACAATCAAAATTGTGATCTTTGGAATTTAATTTAGTTTTTAATCCAATAGAACTTGTCTCTCTTTCATTTTGATTGTTATCAAGAACTTCCGATTGAGTTTCATTAGAAATAAATAGCTGAGAAGCAAATTTGCTGTCTTTTGTATATTCAATGTTATACTTAAACCTTTCCTGTTTATTCTCTTGATTTGAACCAACCTCATAGTTAGCATTCTGCTCTTTATAATAATATTCCAAGCCCAGATTAAAAGGAACTATTTTGTAATTTATAT
>LSCM01000165.1 GCA_001577185.1 Cloacimonetes bacterium TCS62
AAAATTGCCATATCTTTAGATGTAAATTGTAAGAAGTGAGGACAGGTTTCGAAAGTTATATCAAATCGCTTTTTGTTTTTCAATATTTGTTGTGCACTTTCTTTGCAACTGATATGGACAAAGTGGACAGGGTTGTTCTCTTGCATGGAAAATATTATCTTTTGGACAGCTTTCAGCTCCGCTTTTACAGGTCTTTCTTTTACGTTATTTTCTGGTTTTGAAAAATCGATTCCTGATTTTAAAGCTTTTTGAATAATGGTTTTATCTTCAGCATGAAACCCAAATAAAATTTTTGGGAATTTTCGGAAAACATTTTGTATTTCTTCATAGGAAAGAGCAGAAAATTCTTTCATTCCGGAAATTGTATAAATTTTAAATCCTACTACACCTCGCTCCCAAAGTTGTAAAACCTGTTTTTCTTTAAGCGGAACATCTTCTTTGCGAATTCCACCCCAAAGAGCAAAATCGGTCAAAGCTTTTTTATCAATGACATTAAGTTTGGCTTGAAGATTCTCAACGTTAGTTACTGGTGGTAAGGAAGTACAAGGCATATCTATCACAGTTGTAATTCCACCGTAAGCTGCTGCTGTAGTTCCTGTTAAAAAATCTTCATGATGTGTATAACCAGGATCGTTGAAGTGTACATGAGCATCTATACAGCCAGGGATTAAAAGTTTTCCTTCTAAGTCAATTGTATCTGCATTTTTTTCTCTTATTTCGTTTACTGATATTTTAATTATTTTTTGATCAAATAATATATTAACTAATTTTGTTTCTTTCCCATCGGGTATTCTGGCATTTGTAAATAATTTCATATTAACCTCTAGAACAAATTTCTATAAAATATTTTAATAAGTCAAATTAATTATAAAGAATTACAAAAATATGTTGCAATAAATCTCAGTTAATTAAAAATAATGTTCAAAGAAAAAATGAGGTAAAAGTATGAAAAAGATCAATATAATCTTCCTGTTTTTAATTGTAGCAACATTTTCCTTGGGACGACCGATCAGAAATTATCAGCAAAAATCGGATAGATATCTTAATTATGAATTTTCTAGAGCAGATTCAGCACATGGATTTGATGTTTTGACTTACGATCTTACATTAGAAATAGATGATGTAAATGAATCAGTTACAGGAGCGGTTATCACAGAAGTGGAGGCAGAAGAAACGCTTACTGAGATCACCTATGAATTGGAAAATATGAATGTTGATCAAGTATTATTAGACGGAACTATTGCAAATTATACTTATGATGGAAGCTTAATCACTATTCAATTAGGTCTGATGAATCCTGGAGAACTGTTCACTACTTCAGTAGAATATTCTGGAAACCCGATCTGGGATGGATTAGGCATGTATTTTGGTGGATACCATATGTTTACAATTTCTGACCCGAACGCTTCCCGATATTGGTGGCCCTGTTATGATCATCCCTGGGATAAAGCAGAAGTTGATCTACACATTACTTGTCGTGAAGATTGGGATGTGGCTAGTAATGGGATTCTTGGATCTATTGTAAACAATGGTAATGGAACACGCACTCATAATTGGAATGGAGAAAATCCAATGGCAACATATTTAGTTTCTCTGGTTACTCGTGATCTAACCGAATTAAATGATAACTTTGGGTCTATTCCAATCCAAAATTTTGTTCCTCCTGGTATGGTGGCAAATGCAAATGAGGATTTTAGCAACCTACCATTTATGATGGAGACTTTTACTGGTTTATTTGGTGATTATCCCTTTGAAAAATATGGTAATGCAGTTACAAACTTTGCAACTTATGGTGCGATGGAACATCAGACGATGACAACGCTGGGAGATTATATAATAACTGGAAATCACACTTATGAAACAACTATAGCACATGAACTTGCCCATCAATGGTTTGGTGATTGTCTTACTTGTCTCACATGGAAAGATATTTGGCTTTCTGAAGGATTTGCTACTTATTCTGAAGCTCTTTACACAGAAGCTTGGCAAGGTTATGAAGCTATGGTAAATTATATCCACAATTCGATTCATACATATTACATCAATTGGGCAGGAAACACTCCCTACACAATTTATGACCCACCAGTAAATAGTTATTTCACTCCCGCTACTTACGAAAAACCTGCTTCTGTTTTACATATGCTAAGGTTAAAAGTTGGGGATGAAATATTTTTCGATATTTTACAAACTTATTTTAATGATTACCATAATGGAAATGTTATTACATCAGATTTTCAGGAAACATGTGAAGAAGTTAGCAGCATGGATCTGGAACAATTTTTTCAGCAATGGATCTATCAACCAGGATTACCCGCATTAAAATATACCTATTTTTTTAATCCTTATACTGCAATACCAAGAATTATGACTTATGTTGAAACTGAGTCAAATAGTGATACGGATTTCTTTATGCAAGTTCCATTTCATGTTAATTATGAAACATCTCATGATTCAATATTAGTGGATGCAGGACCTGATCCAGTACAAACAATATCTATTATAACGGCTCCTCTTTATGATTCTGTTGAGTTCGATCCTAATAATTGGATTTTATCTCGCGGAAATACATTTTCAGGTGCTGAAATTAATAATGCTTATGCTGCAGATGAGAAAGTTGTGATTTATTGGAATGAATTTTGGGAAGAAATAAGTGTAGATGGTTATAACATCTTTCGTTCAGAATCACCAGAAGGCCCATTTGAGCTTATAAATAGCGAATTGATAACAGAAACTCAATATTCTGATCAAGAAGTTGTAAATGGAACTACTTACTATTATCGTTTAAAAGCTATCAAAGATACTAACTATGAGACTCCCTATTCTAATACTTATCAGGCTACTCCAATAGCCTTTCCATTTGATCAAGGGATCCTTTTAGTTGATGAAACTATGGATGGAGCAGGAACTCAGGGCAATCCAGATGATGTTATGGTGGATGAATTCTATCAGAATGTTATCCCAACAAGTTTCACAAGTTATGATTATAATCAAGAAGGTGCTCCAACCATTGATCTAGTTAGGCATTATTCAACTATTATTTGGCATGATGATTATTTGGCTGAACATTTCATTTCAGATAATATTGATCTTTTAGGAAGCTATCTAGCAAGTGGTGGTAATTTAATAATTTCTGGTTGGAAAACTGTTCCTGAAATACCAAATTATTTTTTGAATGATCTTTTAGAATGCGGTGAACATCAATTGGTTTCACAATGGGAATTTGTTGGTGCTACATCCGAACAATATCAGAATCTTCATCTAGATCCCGAGAAACTTAATCCTGCTTTTGATGGGACTTTGCCCTATGTAAGTATATTTCCAAATGCTATAAATGGAATTTATGAGTTTGATGGGACTGTTGGTAGTTCATACATTGGAGAAAATGTTGCCTTAAAAAATGAACTTGAAGGGAAATTTTTTCTTTTAGGTTTTCCATTATATTTTTTCCAGAACGATGATGTTGAACAGTTTTTTATACAATTTTTAGAAGAAATTGGGGAAGTTTCAGCGGGGAACGAAATTGTAGAAAGTAAGAGCAATTTATTTCAGAATTATCCAAATCCCTTCA
>LSCM01000166.1 GCA_001577185.1 Cloacimonetes bacterium TCS62
ATAAATTCTACATAGATTTCCGGTAAGTCCAAGGATGTTGGTAAAGTATAATCAGTAAAACCATTCATGCGTCCAAATCCGGGTTTGTAGAAAAATTCACAAACACCATATGCCAGACCTTGTAAAATTCCGCCCTCTGCTTGGCCAATAGCAATTTTTTCATTTACTACCCTTCCGATATCTAGAACATTCCAACTTTTAGTTAGTTCGATCTTATATGTATCTGCATGAAAGTAGAGCTCATTTACACAAGCTGCCCAGGAATAATCGGAATAAGCTATACCTACATACTTCTTTTCATCAAATACTACTGACGTAGGTTGAACATAATTTCTTCTGATCTCATGAGGAAATTTATTCTGATTACGCTTTACAAAAGTTTGAAGATCATCAAATTTATATTTGTCTTTGAGTTCTAGAGCCATTTTTTTAAGTAAATTTCCAACAATATAGATCGTTCTAGAAGCCACTGTTGGTCCGCTATTTGGAGTCTTACTAGTATTGGGAAGCTGAATATTAGTTTTATCTATTGGATGATCGATCGCTTCGGCGAACATCTGTGCTAAAGTTGTATGTGCACCTTGTCCCATATCCGTATTAGCGACGAATATCTTTACTTCAGCATCCTTTTCAATAACGATTTTAACTTCTGAATTTAATATTTTTTCCCCATTTCCGGTAAAACCTCCACCATGAAAGCCTAGTGAAATTCCAATTCCCTTTTTATCTTTATGAGTTTTGTTCCATTCGGAGAATTCCTTCATTTTTCTGTGGTAATCAGAAATTGCTATAACCTTGTCAAAGCAGTCTTCTAAATGCTCTTCGGTGATCTTCTGAGTTGTAGGAAATTCATCTCCGATCTTGAAAATATTAGCTTTCCGAAATTCATATGAAGATAGATTAAGATCTGCTGCAATTCGATCTATATGAGCTTCAATTGCTGCAAATCCTTGAGGAGCACCGAATCCTCGGAAAGCACCATTGGGAGGAGTATTACTTCTCATTAATCTTCCTTTAACATAAGCATCAGGAATTCCATAGCTACCTGCAGTGTGTAGAACTCCTCTTGCCAATACTACAGGTGATAAAGTCTGATAAGCTCCTGCATCCAATCTATAATCAATTTCTACCTTCATTATCTTTTTTGAACTTGGGTCAGTATATGTATCGATCTCTACTCTGGATGGGTGACGCTTTGTTGTAATTTGGATATCATCTTCCCTATCGAGGATTATCTTAACAGGCTTACCACTTTTATAAGAGAGAAGACTGCAAATCCCTGCTAGTAAGCTTGGAAAATCCTCTTTACCACCAAATGCACCTCCAATTCCTTGTGATGTTTCAATAATAACATCTTTGATAGAATCACCCATAATAGCTTCCACACCACTTTTTACATAGTACGGACATTGAGCAGTTATGCGCACGAACATGACATTATCATCTTCATTATAATCTGCAATAACACCTTGTGGCTCTAAGTAAGCTTGTTCTTGATGAGGTGTATAATAAATATTGTGATGTTTAATCCATTCTGGATCTGGATCTTCATTCTTTCTATGGTCTATAGTAATGGTCTCTCCAAAATGATTTTTTTCATCATCTAAGCACTGCTTGATATCCGTAATAGAATCTAATTCTTTGTACTCAATTTCGATCTCTTTGATGAAATCATGTAAAACCGCTTTATCGGGATGTGCTATACCCATTATAGGTTGACCATAGTGAAAAACTTCATTTATAGCCAGGAATAATTGGTCAGATACTGGTTCAGGAACAATATTTTCTCCCGGGATATCTTTCGCAAAAACAATGATAAATTCTGAAATATCATATTCTTTTGGAAAATGTATATTCTTAATGATCCCATGATCGCAATGAGAATAGCAAAGATAGCCATGCAACATATCATCGCTTTCATAATCATCTATAAATTTCCAAGAGCCATTTAGTTTGGGTCTTGCATCGAATTTCTTTACTGAACGCATAATTACCTCGATTTATAATTCATTTACTTCAAGTTCATCCAAATTATTGATCGGTGTTGGTATTTTTATTCTATTCTGCACCGAAACAAGGTCTTTCAAACCACTACCAGTTAATAAAATTACATTACTAGATTTTGCGTCTATCAAACCTTTCTCTTTGTATTTTAATATTCCAGCAAAAGAAGCTGCTGCTGCAGGTTCAGAGAATATCCCGGTGTTTTCACTTAATACTTTTGATGCTGATATTATTTCATCATCAGATACGATGATAGATTCTCCCTGATATTCATCGATAAATTTTTTAGTCATCCAATAATTTCTGGGAACATCTACTGCGATAGAATCAGCTACTGTTTTACTTGCTTTGGTTATAAACTTATCGTTTGAAAGATTTCGTACTATATTATCACTATTCTCTGACTGCACCGCAATAATAGTTGGGATCTTATCGATCAATCCCAATTTAAGAATATCTTCAAATCCTTTGTAGACACCTGATATTATGCATCCATCACCAACTGGCACAAAAATTCTATCTGGAATCTGTTTTTTCATCTGCTGAAAAATTTCATAAGCTACAACTTTCTTACCTTCAATTGTATAAGGATTGTAGGCTGTATTTCTATTAAACCATCCAAATTTTTTAGTGGCTTCAATACTGAGATCAAAAGCATCATCATAGCTACCATTTACGGGTACAAGTCGAGCTCCGTACATCAAGATCTGGGTGAGTTTTGCTTTTGGAGCTGAAGCGGGAACAAAAATTATCGCCTTCTGTTTCTGGGCTGCACAAATTCCCGCAAGTGAAGAGCCAGCGTTTCCTGTAGATGCTGCCACAATGGTATCTATCCCCTTCTCTTTCGCATATGCACTCACCAGATCAGAAGCACGGTCTTTGAACGAAAAAGTAGGATTTTGTGAATCATCTTTTAAGTAAAGTTGGAAAGAATTACCTTTCCCTTTTTGTAATTGTGTTATCTGTTCAGATGCTAATTTATAAAGAGGTGTTTTACCCACCTTAAGCCACGATAAACTCCTCTCTGAGTGTATTGGGAGAAGTTCGCGATAATCTTTTGATTTTAGTTTATCAAAGAGTTTTCTAGATTTTGCTAAATGCTTAATCTTACCATAATGATATAGCGTTTTCAAAACACCTTTGGGTGGAATGTCAGAAGTATTTTTCCCCTCACAAACAGGACATAAGTATTCAACTTCGTCCTGCTCATATTTCCTTCCGCAAGTTGTACATTCAAAAAAATATTTGTCTTTCATATTCTCCTTTTTCACAAATTGATCGGGAGTCCCTCAGATTGAAGAACTCCCATAATTAACTTTAGAGAAAAATGTATTTCAGTATAAATAGAACCGCAACAATATACCCGATGACCGTTACGTTCTTTCCTTTACCAGTGAGAAACTTAAGTAAAACATAAGAAACCATTCCAAAAGCTAAAGCAAAAGGTTTGT
This sequence comes from Cloacimonetes bacterium TCS62, assembly GCA_001577185.1. Lineage (GTDB taxonomy): Bacteria > Cloacimonadota > Cloacimonadia > Cloacimonadales > TCS61 > TCS61. Next base: position 3,456 of record LSCM01000166.1, read on the forward strand.
TTGCATACAATGCCATTATCATGGTAGCAATAAAGGCCGAAAGAGCAGTTGCAGATAATATATCCGGATTAACTATCAGAATATAACCCATTGTCATAAA
>LSCM01000167.1 GCA_001577185.1 Cloacimonetes bacterium TCS62
GAAGTTGGCTATGTAGGTCGGGATGTTGAATCTATGATCCGGGAATTGATGAATATTGCACTAAATGATGTTCGTAATGAAATGAAGAAAAAAGTGCAAAAAAAAGCAAAACAGAATGCTCGCAATAGAATTATTGAAAAACTCTATTCCAAACAACCATCTAAAAAAGATGAAACAGAAGCAGAAAAGGCAAAGAAAAAAGAGAGATTTTTACGAATTAAGAAAAAGATGGAAAAACTTTTTGATGATGGTGAATTAGATGATCGAAAGATCGAAATTTCTTCCTCTCATGCCAAGCCACCGCACATAGAAATATTCTCTCATACTGGTATGGAAAATATAGATTCACAAATCGGTGAAATGATGGCTGGAATTCTTCCTATAAAAAAAGGATCGAAAAAGAAGAAAATGAAGGTTAAAGACGCCTACAAACTTCTTATCGAAGAGGAATCCAATAAATTAGTCAAAAGGGAAATAGTAAAAGAAGAAGCGAAGAAAAGAGTTGAAAATAATGGAATAATATTTATTGATGAGATAGATAAAATAGCAGGTAAAGAGAATAAAACCGGTGCTGATGTTTCACGTTCCGGAGTACAAAGAGACCTGCTCCCTATCGTTGAAGGATCGAACGTTCCTACAAAATTTGGACTTATTGACACTTCTCATATTTTATTTATCGCAGCTGGAGCTTTTACTACATCAAAACCGTCCGATCTTATCCCGGAGTTACAAGGTAGATTCCCAATTCGGGAAGAATTAAGCAGTCTCACACAAGATGATCTTAATAAAATTTTACTATATCCAAAAAACTCTCTTACAAAACAATACATAGCATTATTCAATTCGGAACAAGTGAAACTGAAGTTCAACGATAATGCTGTAGAAGAGATAGCTTGTTTTGCTACTAAGGCAAATGAAAAGATGGAAGATATTGGAGCCAGACGTCTGCATACTATTATGAATTCATTATTGGAAGATCACCTTTTTGATATGCCTGAAAAGAAAACTAAAACTGTGACGATCACTAAAACCACGGTTAAGAGAAAACTTGATAAGATCATTAAAGACGAAGATCTGAGTAAATATATTTTGTAATGACGATCGAAAAATACTCCTTTGGAAAAATAGTTATCGATAATGAAAAATATACAAACGATGTTATCATTTTTCCTAAGAGAGTAAAATCTGATTGGTGGAGAATCAAAGGACACTTTCTGCAGCTTAAAGATATTGAATCCATTCTTGATGAAAATCCCGAAATAGTCATCTTTGGAACTGGTGCTTATGGTATGATGAAAATAGATCCAGAAGTTGTTTCTGAGCTACAAAACAAAGAGATTACCCTTATAGCAGAAAAAACAAAGAAAGCAGTAAAAATTTATAATGAAAAAAGTGCACAAAGCAGAGTTATTGCCGGTTTGCATTTAACATGTTAAAAGGAGCTTGAGATGAGAAAAACTATTTTTACCTTGATTATTTTATTATTATTTTCTTCACTATTTTCAGATATTCTTCTACCAAAAACTGAAGCTTTAGAACTAACTCCTGTTGCGTCTTTTGATTTTCATGAGATCAACGAATCCTCTGCTATAGTTAAAAGCCGTGTTTGGGAGGATGTTTACTGGACTTTGAACGATTCCGGAAGTAATAATCGTATATTCCCTTTTGATAGTAATGGTAAGCTGTATCGGGCTGAATGGTATAAGGAATCTGATGGTGGTATTTTTGTTGGGAATACTATCAATATCGACTGGGAAGAGATGGCTGTAGATAATAATGGAAATATCTATGTTTGTGATACTGGTAACAATTTCAATACCAGGAAAGATCTCGTAATTTATGTCCTGAAAGATCCCAATCCACAGACAACCGGAAATACAACAGCATTTAAAAAGATAAGATTCTATTATCCGGAACAAAAAGAGTTCCCCGCAAAACCAAATAACTTTGATAGTGAAGCAGTTTTTTGGGCAAAAGATAATCTTTATCTTCTTACCAAACATAGAGCTGATACCAAGACCCATTTGTATAGATTTGATGAGATGGACCAATTAAAGATCAACCCAATTAGAAGAATTGGAACATTTGATATAAAGGGTATGGTTACTTCGGCTGATGCTTCAATCGATGGTAATAAGCTGGCAATTTTGACCTACGACAGCGTTTGGCTTTTTGAAGCAGAAGATGGGAGCTACTTTGAAGGCACTATTAGCTGGCTTCCAATTAAAGCAAAACAATGTGAAGCGATCTGCTTTGATAAAGATGTTCTAGTTATTACAAACGAGCAAAAAGAGATATTCCGGCTCCCAATTTCAGATTTAATTAATGTAAAACAATGAAACGGTTATTAATTCTATCCTTTCTTATTCAGGCTTTATCCATATATGCACAATCAGAACTTCATAGATATGAAATTTCTAATGGAGATTCTGTGTTTTATTCACGATTTGAGACCGAAACTAACGATTCACTTGTGTTCTATCGCTATATTCATAAATCCGAAGTACATACGAATGTCTATAACAAACAAGGTGTAACTAAGAAATTCACTATAAAAGATGTCTCAAAACAAACTGATCTTACCGCAAATTTACACAAATCTTATATTCATATATCTGGTTCGATCAATAATGAAACTATCGATGAGAATTTTGAACTGGATGAAGCTCCCTGGAAACAATCAATGTCCTATTCTTTATCCAAATTTTCAGTATCAGAAAAAGATAATATCGAATTTTGGATAATTCGCATAGATAAGATGCAAGCAGTAAAAATGCTGGCAGAAAGGGAAGATATTGAAGAGATAGCGATCGGTAACAGAGAATATTCAGCTCAGCGAGTTAAAATCAGTGCTACTGGTTTGTTTTCTTCTTTGTGGTGTGCCCATTATTGGTTTGAAAAAGATAGTGGACTCTTACTAAAATATGAAGGTTTGAACGGTCTGCCCGGATCTACTAAAACTGTAATGAAAATAGAAAATTGATTATCAGAACATCTTAGATAATTCTAATAATTCTAATAGATTTTCATCACTTATCTTCGATCTTGCAGTATCTTTGAAATCTTTGAGGTCAATTTCCAGTTTATCCTCGTAATAATGTGCTTGTAATGCCATCTCCAGTTTATCGATCTGCTTTACAAATTTCGCTTCTTCATTTACAGAATTTTCAAATTCTTTCCATAGCTGAATATATTTTTCCCCTTGGTTTATTTTTTGGAATATTTTCTCCACCGATTCCAATTCAAGCTCATATTTTTTATCTTCAGAAATCCCATCAGCAGGAGTTATGTCACCAGCATAGATCTCCCCCATTTCATGTACAAGCGTGTATTGAATTATCTTATTTTTATCTAATTCGGAAAAATATTCATCTGCGATTAACCAAGCTAGTAAAGTCGTGCTAAAGCTGTGATCGGCTACACTTTCACACTTCTCTTTTTTAATTCCCTTTTGTAACCAACCTTGTCTTAACAGATTTTTTAATGATTGTATCTCGAAGTAAACCTTTAATAAATTTTCTTGTTCAAGCTTAGTTTGTAATCTTGATTTTTCTTTCACCATAACTAATTCCTTTTTTT
>LSCM01000168.1 GCA_001577185.1 Cloacimonetes bacterium TCS62
CATATCCTCTATAAGCTCCAGCGGGACATTTATTTGTGTAAACAACCTTACCTTCAAATCGTAACGCTTCTGCTGTATTATACATTGGTAAAAGTTTTGAACCTGCAACCATAAACGTCGTTAATGCGTGTTCACCATAAGCACCGGTATTAGAAAGTATTTCCATATCAAAAACTTTCAGATCACCCTGCTTATCAGCCCCTAATCGTATATCAATTCTCATTTGATGACGTGTAAAACTGCTTTCGTTAACCTCTTTTCTAGTATAGAAACACTTAGAAGGTCTACCTGTTTTCAATGTAACTACAGCAGTTATGATATCGTTATGTATTTGTTGTTTTGCACCAAAGCCACCACCAATTCTCGGTTTCATAACTCTTAGTTCACGTAAAGGCTTATCAAGTGCTTCTCCAATTATTCTGCGAGTATGATAAGGATTTTGAGTTGATGAGATAATATTGAGTCTTCCCTGAACATCGATATACGACGTGGACGTATGTGGTTCCATAGCAGTTTGCTGTTGCGCATGCGTATAGTATCTTTCTTTTACTACATGATCACATTCAGCTAAGGTCTTTTCCACATCACCAACGATCATCGTATCCATATAGCTACAGGCTATATTGCGCTTTGCATCAAGTCCCATTGGAAACATTGAATATATCTCTTTTTCCGGATGTATTATTGACTTGTGTCCAATAGATTTTTCAAAATCTAAAACTGGTTCAAGAATTTCGTAATCAACTTCTATCAGCTTAATTGCTTCATCTACAACTTTTTCAGTAGTTCCGGCAACAATTGCTACTTCATCCCCAACATAGCGCACATAATTATCCAATATGAATTTATCTTTGGGTGATGGTTCCGGATAACTCTGCCCAGCTCTGGTAATAGGAATGCGAGGAACATCATTATGCGTTAATATACATTCAATTCCTTCGACTTCCATAGCTTTTTGAGTATTTATCGATTTTATCTTAGCGAATGCATGTGGACTACGAAGCAATTTCACGATTAGTGCATTAGCTACAGCTAGATCATCTGTGTAAGCAGATGCACCTTTTAAAAGTCCTTTTCCATCAACTTTTGGGATTGAATGATTAACTTCTTTGAATTTCATTTTTTCACCCCCATGTATTTTATGATACCGCGAAGTTGTCCTTCATATCCGCTACATCGACACAGATTTCCAGCAAGATAATGGTTGATTTTATTTACAGTTGGTTTTTTAAGTTCTTTCTTCATAGCATATGTTGTAAGAACTAAAGCCGGTCCGCAATATCCGCATTGATCGGCTCCTTCCTTCACAATAAGATCAACAATTTCATCTGCTTTCTTACCGAGTCCTTCTACTGTTGTTATTTTTCTATCCAATGCACGTGCAGCCAGGAATTGACATGATAAAGTAGGTTTACCATCGATCAATACAGAACAAACACCGCATACTCCGGTGTCACATCCTTTTTTCACACTTTTAAAACCGATCTTTCTTAGAACATCTAAAAGAGATTCGTCACCATCGATGTCTGTGTTATAGATCTTATTGTTAATATTAAGTTTAAGTTTCATTATAACACCTCCAACAAGGCACGTTTTATGAGTACGGGAGCAATTGCTTTACGATATTCACTCTTTGCTCTTAAATCATCACCATAATCAAATTCTTCAGCAATTTCCGCAGAGATCTTTTCAACATTATCTTGATTTATGCTCTCGAGATCTTTTACACTATTCGACAATTTTGCAATATATGGTCGGGTGCCAACAGCGATTTTCAGACCATTCGATCTAGAAACTGCTACCGATAAAATTGAAAAATCAGAATTTGCATTCCGTATCATTTGATATGAGTTCTTACTATTCGTTTTTTTTATGATGATTTTCTTCAGTATATCATTTCTGATCTTTCTTTTTGACAGATGCTCACTAAGTTTGATTTTTCCATTTTCAGCAAATTCCAGATCACAATCTAAAACAAGCAAAGCTGTAAGAATCTCAGAGAAACCTAATCGACTCATTATTGAGCCACCGATCGTTGCATTATTTCTAAATTGAACACCTATAATATTTTCGAGTGATTTTACAATCAAATTATCAAAGTACTTTTTGATAACTTTGTTAGTTTCAATAGTTCGAAAAGAAGTATATGCTCCAATTTCGATGACATCTTTTTTCTCTTCAATAAAATCAATTCCTAACTCTGAAAGATCTAATGCTGTAGAATATTTCATTTTTGATAATCTTAAGAATGTATTTCCACCAAGAATTACTGTATTTTTATCCGCTTGCAATAAATCCATGGCAGTACTTAAATTATCGGGTCTAACATACTTCTCAAACCTCATGAGCAACCTCCCTTTTTAATTTACACATAGTAGATTCTGTGTAGATAATGCGTTACAAGTTATTCATAATTTTTTAATAACCCCGTTTTCTTATTGAATTCAGTGATCTTTTCATCCCACTCATTCACCTTTCCGAATTGATCTTTCCAATAGTTCTCATCATACCATTGAGCATTTAGCTCTTCTACTGTTTTACCTTGTTGTTCAATCCAAGTAAAATACTTAAGATTGTGCATACGTTTCTTTTCATAGTAGTTCATCTCGATCATGTTATCAATAGTTAATCCCATCAGATCACGATTGTATACTACAGCTGCATTTTCATGGGTGAATTCTCCGCGATTATTGAGCTCTTCTTTAATTCTGGATCTATACATCTCCATAGAGTCAGTAGCTACAGTGAAGACAACATCATTTTTATTCATCTCATAATATTTAGCCATCTTTATCGCACCCATTATGTTAGCAATTGATGAAATTCCTAGAAGTTCTAGTTTATCAACAATCTCTTGGGAAACTCCCTTTTCCAACAGGAACTTATGACCTTTTTCAGAATTGAACAGACGCATAATATCTATATTTGGTTGATCATCAATATCAATGACCATGTCCATATTTTTTATATTATGGATCCAGGGAACATGTTTATCTCCAATACCTTCTATCCGATGGGCTCCATAGCCGTTACGTAGTAAGGTTGGACACTGTAAAGCTTCTCCTGCAGCCACTTTATAAGATGGGAATTTTTCTCTTAAATACTCTGCAGATCCTAGTGTTCCGGCAGAACCCTGCGTGAGAAACAATCCACTAAATTTATCATTTTCTTTTCTCTCTTGTTCAAATACTTCCTCCATAGCTGGACCTGTAACAGCGTAATGCCACACTGCGTTTCCTATTTCACTAAATTGGTTCAAGTTTACAATTTCGTCTTTTCGTTCACCTTTGAGTTCCTTTACTTTGTCGTAAATTTCTTTCACATTACTTTCACTGCCTGGAGTTGCAAAAACTTCTGCTCCAACTTCATGTAGCCAGTCAAATCTTTCTTGGCTCATCTCTTCCGGAAGTACTGCAATAGATTCACAACCTAAGAGATAGGAATCATAAGCTCCACCGCGGCAGTAATTACCCGTTGAAGGCCAAAGTGCTTTTTGGGTTGTAGGATCAAATTCACCCTGAACTAATTTTTCGACCAAAGGACCGAAAGTAGCTCCAACTTTATG
>LSCM01000169.1 GCA_001577185.1 Cloacimonetes bacterium TCS62
ATCGTCGATTTGTTTTTTTTGATCGTTTCCAAATCTTTATTTGAATATATACTCTTCTCCTATTTCTAATGTTGAATATAATTTACGAATATAATTCAAGTCAAGTTTTTCAGATGTTGCCAAGAATAGAAGAAATTTACTTTTATCTCTTTCAGATTATATCTAGCATTGAATTTTTCTGTTCAATAACCAGTTTCAAGTTATAATATCAAAATACAATGATCATTGAGAGGAAATAAAAATATTGATAGAAATTATATAAAGATCTACTTCTATAGATTAATATTTGACATTATTAAATAAAATATTATAGTATAATAAAAAAAATAGAAGAGGTTGAAATGAAAAGAGTAATTGTTTTTAGTACACCCACTTGTTCTTGGTGTAGGAAATTAAAGAGTTATTTGAAAGAGAACAGAATTCGTTTTAAAGATATTGATGTTTCTAAAAATCAAAATGCAGCTCGTGATATGGTGAGAAAAACTGGAAAGCAAGGAGTTCCGCAAATGTGGATCGCTAACCGTCCCATAGTTGGTTTTGATAAAAATAAAATAGATAGAATGTTGAATATAAAATAGGAAAAATTATGAAAAAAATTATATTAGCAGCAGCAATAGTATTACTAATGTTACCCTTAATATCACAGGAACATAAACCAGAACATCTTACGGCAGAGTCATTCAAAGAGAAGGTCTTTGATTTTGAGAATGAAACAGAATGGCGTTTTGCAGGTAAAAAACCAGCAATTATTGATTTTTATGCAGATTGGTGTGGACCTTGTAAAAAAGTTGCTCCCATTATGGATGAACTTGCAGAAGAATATGGAGAAGACATTGATATTTATAAGGTAGATACTGAAGAGCAAAAGCAGCTTGCTGGAATGTTCGGTATCAGGAGTATACCTTCCATACTATTTATTCCCGTTGATGATCAACCTCAGATGGTTAAAGGAGCATTACCAAAAGAGAGTTTTGAAAATATTATATCTGAAATATTTAAGATAGAATAATTAAATTAGAAAAAAATAGTAAGCTCAACTTCGGTTGAGCTTTTTTTATTGACTTGATGTAGTAAACAAACAAAAATCTCTTTTATGGAGGATAGTATGTCTAAATTCATAAATAGTAGTGAGAAACGCCTGCAAAGTTTACTGCAATTTTCATTGGGAATGATCAGAGGAGAAGATGGCTCAACATTGATCAAGCGGCATAAAACGGCTCTGGAAAATATAACACCTCATGATGTTATAGAGATGAATGCAAAACAGCTTGAGATAGGGATAACGCCCGCAGAGATTAAGCAGCATATTGAAAAAGTAATGAATGTTCTTTATCCTTATTTAAAAGAATATAAATGGGAAAAACCGCAGAAAGGGCATCCTATATACTATTTGATGAAGGAGAACAGTGCCTTAGAGAAGAACTTAGAAAAAGCTAAGCTTGCACTTCATAATAAAAATTTTTCTAAAATGGAAAATTTGGTTACTAAAATTACTGAATATGAAGCCCATTTTATTAGAAAAGAGAATATCTTATTTCCTTATTTAGAAAAACACTGGGAAAATTATACTCCGCTGAAAGTTATGTGGTCATTACATGATGATATTCGGGATAAATGGAAATTATTACTAAGACAGATCAAAAAAGATGGTGAGTTCACTCAGAAGATCTACAAAATTATTGGAGAGTTATTTTTTCTTTTGTATGGTATGATCTTCAAAGAAGATTTGATAGTCTATCCTATAGCAATGGAATCTTTAAATAAGAAGATCTGGCAGCAAATTCAAAAGCAATCAGCTGAAATAGGTTATTCTTTCATTGATGCACCTACTGAAAAATATGAACAAGCAGAAACTAATCCTTCTATTGACGAATCGATCACAGATATATTCTGGAAAGTTGAAACAGGTGAACTTTCTAAAAAACAATTAGATTTACTATTAAACAATCTTCCTTTAGATATAACTTTTGTTGATGAAAATGATGAAGTACGTTATTTTTCCAGACCAAAGGATAGATTCTTTCCACGATCACCTGCGATCATTGGCAGGAAAGTACAAAACTGCCATCCTCCAGAAAGCGTTCATATTGTAGAAGACATCATAAAGGAATTTAAAGCTGGTAGGAAGAAAGTAGCCAAGTTCTGGATCCAAATGAAAGGAAAGTTTGTTCTTATCAGATATTATGCTATGTTTGATAAAAATAAGAAATATTGTGGGATCTTAGAGGTTGGTCAGGATATTACTGAAATCAAAAAATTAGAAGGTGAAAAAAGGTTATTAGAGTGGGGCAAATAAACCTAAGGAGACAAATTATGAAAAGATCATGTTTTATTATATCAATTATTTTTCTTATCGTATTAAATTTGCAAGCAAAAGAATTTACATCTTTAGAGCAATTTCAGGATCATTTAAAACGAGAATCTCAAAGAGTTATGGATTCCGAGCAACATGCAAAAATAAAATCAGAAAAAGAAGTTCGAGATTACAATGTAGGAGATTCAAGAAATTTCTGGCGGTGGGATCTTTCTGTTATGCCACCTACTTGGGAACAATCTCAGGCAACCTGTAGAGCTGTTGGAGAAAATTGTTATGTTTTCGTTTCTGATGATCAATGGAATGTGAATATGGACCAAGCTGTCGTAGATACAGTTATGAACTATTTAGAAAATACTACCATGGCAGGTAATGATTTTGGTGCTATTCAGATGGATGAAGATCTATTTGGACCTATTCCGGATGAGCTTGATAATGATCCTAAGATAATCGTTTATTATTCTGCCCTAGGTATGTTCAATGGAACAGCTTTCGATGGTTATTTTAGTGCTTACAATCAAGTAACCGAGCAAGAAGCGCAGCAAATGAATCCACCTGGTCATAGTAATGAATGCGAAATGATCTATATGACTTGTCATCCCTTAGATCCAACTGATCCTGTAAGGATATCGGTTCTATCACATGAACTTCAACATATGATACATTGGCTTGGAGATATTAATGAAGATACTTGGGTCGATGAAGGTATGGCAGAACTTGCTATGGTTCATTTCGGAATGCCCGATCCAATTTCCTCATTCAATACAAATCCCAATTTATCTTTAAATACATGGGACCAATTGTGGGCAGATTACGTAAAAGTCCTTTTATTTTTCACCTATTTTGATGAGCATTTCGAAAGTGAAGATCTAATCAAAGACATAGTTGCTGAACCTCAAAATGGGATAGCAGGCATCTCCAATCAACTTATTGAACACGGTTTTGCAATTCCTTTTGAAGCTATATTCAATTATTGGTCTGTTGCAAACTATTTGGATGAAGAAGGTATCTATGATGGAGTTTACAATTATCAAGCTCTTGAATTGCCAATTTTCTCCCATAGTTATTTTCATAACGATTTCCCAGTAGATCAATCTGGTACAGTAAATCCCTGGGCTACGAAATATGTTGTTGTTTCTCATAGTAATGAGCTTTCTCTAAACTTTAACGTAAACAATAATATTGGACTCGGTATTATAAAAATGGGTAATGATATTAATTCTGAAGTCGAGATATTACCTG
>LSCM01000017.1 GCA_001577185.1 Cloacimonetes bacterium TCS62
TCCAGCATGATCTCATGAGAATCATCTCGGTCAAAGGGTAAAATATCGTAATGATAAGAAACGTTAAATTGTTTTGGAAGATCATATCTTATTGAAAATTGGTGATAAATGCCAAGATCAGTTTGAATGATCAATTCAGTAGGTTTCTCAAATAAGATCTTATAATTTGCAAATAATTTATGATTGATGTACTTACCAGCTTGAATAGTTAGGTTATTTAGAAATACATCAGCTGTAAATTGATTTAGTGTATTTTCAGCCTCACTGATGCTAAGCTCTTCAGTTTGAGAAGAGTAGCTTGAAAATATATTTTGCACTAGATCTGTTTTCACATGGAAATAATCTAGGGTTAAAAGTTTTCTTACCCAATTTTCGATTGGAGAAATGAGCGGAGATAAAACAGCACTTTCCAAACCGATACCGGCAATCTGGATAAATTCATCCTGCATTAATGTTTTCCGCTGTCCTTGAGATATTTCATCCATCGTTCTATTATATCTTAATTTAGCTAAAATATCGGTAAATTTATCATTTGGATTATCGCTTTTCAATTCGAATTGCAAGCCGCTATTTTGATCTGAGCGAGCATTGAATATTTCTAAAGTAATTGTCGTACCATCAGCAGCTTTTTTGAAGAACGTACCACTTATCTTAGCTCCCCTTTCAAATTGATTCATTTGAACTTGCATAAAATCCAATTGTAATTCTGTTCCAAACATGTTTGCAGAACCATTCTCAGCGGTAAATAATGCTGATGGAACATTAAATTCACCATCTACATATTTAAGATGCAAATGACAATCGGGATCAAGCTCAATATTGGCAGGATAGGTTACATAACGAATATTCTCATTAAAATGAAGCAAAATATCCAAATTCAAAGGCAAAATTATATTATCAGCTTTTTTCTTTTTTTTCTCTGTTACGACATTAAAAAGTTTTATCAGGTTTTCTGTCTCCGGAGGATAAATTACATTTCCATTAGAACAATGAACGTCTCCCAATATTTTAATATCTTCGAAAGGTCCTAAGATCTTCAGGTGATCACTATTTCGACCTTTGATCGCTATCTGCGTAAAAGAATTTTTGGGAGTAAATTTGGGTATGTTGACAAGAAAACCACTCTTATTAGTTCTCATTTGAAAAGTACCTAGATTTAAAAGTCCCAGCTGAAAATTATTTTTTTTATTCGAAGTACTATTTTTTAAATATAACTTACCATTACCAATCTTAGCTCTGAATTTTTCAAGTTGAAAAATATTATCATTAAATTTTGCTATTAGATCAAAATCCTCAATACTGTTTGTTTGATCCTTGATCTTCAATTTTCCATTTTCCAAATTAATAAGACCTTGAGAAAATGATAATCCTCCCTCTTCAATTCCTAAATCCAAATTTATTTGGCAATCAGAGCTACCATCAGATAAGTCCTCATTTAACTTTGTTAGCATTTTCAATGGATCACCACTAAAGTTAATATTAACTAGATTAGTATCCGGATGAAAGGAGGAATTTAATATATTATAACCAATTTTTCCTGCTACATTCATTTGGAATAGGTCTTGCGTCTGAACTTGGAACTTTTTAATAATTAAGCTTGAATCTTGTTGAGTTGCATTAACTTTGATGTTATCAAGTTTTAATTGATCAATTTGAATCTTCTCACCAATTAAATTTAGATCTATCAAATTATTCATGCTTGTTCTTTTGTAGGATATATCTCCATTAACAATGCCTTCTATTTCGGCTTGTGAAAATAATTCTTCCAATTGCAAAGAATCTAATTTTGAAGAAAATTGCATATCAAATTCTGGTTTAAAAGTTATAATATTGCTAAATTCAAGTAATTTGCCCTCATCTGAATTTAAAGAACAATTTTTAAATTCTATTTTCTGATTATCTCCATTTATATTTAAAACAGCATCAATATCATTCAAACCTTCAGATCTAAAATCTTCAATTTTAATAAAGCCGTTAAGATTACCATCACCGGAGTTGTCGTAATCTATATCAAGATCCATATTACCTTTTATCTTGCTAGTTACATAGTAATTAGTGAAATACCGTAAGATGTTCTTCAGCAAAATATTTTTACCGTGGATCTTTACACCATAATTCAATTCAGGTCGAAATGTTAACCAGCTATCGATCTCGATCTCATCGTTTATGGTGAATCGTTGCGTCTTTACACTATCAAAACTACCTGCTGCTACAAAATCTATTTGGAATGGTTCATAATTGTATTTTGCGTTGTTAGAACCTACACTGAAGTATGTACTATCTCCTTTCTGATCACTGAGAAGCTCTATCTCAAATATTCCATCTAATCTCCCAAATTCTTTACCGAAAGTTCTTAATCGAGAATCTGCTTCGATCTTACCGTCTTTACGTTTTATGTTGATCTTACCAGATAGAACCGGGAGTTGATTCCCAGATTGAAATATCTTGTTAAGATCAAATCTTTGAAAGTATACTTCGCTATTGATATCTTCAATTGATCCATAACTTGAAATTATAAGATCGTCTTCTTCTCTTGTTAAGTTAATTGAAAATTGATCATCAATGTAGGTGCTTTTCAATGATAAATCTTCTAATTTGGATTTTCCGTTGGATACTTGGAGATCATCTATCTGCAATTCAGAATCTATTTTGTCATCATATTTTATATTTGCTTTGATATTCCCTGCAATTTCTATTGATCTATTCTGCCATTTACAGCTATCGCATAAAAGATCAAGATCTAATCCATGTTCCAAACTGTAAATTCCCCCACCAATAATCTGGTTATCTTCCCAATAAGAATGAACTAATTCAAAATTTACAACTTTATCGTAATATTTTGCATCGACCTTAATTTTATCCAACTTTTGCGAGTTGTATCCCAATTGATCTGATATGATCTTAGCATTGATCGTTGGATTTGATACCAACCCTTCAATCTCCATTTGTGAGCTTACTCTACCTTTGACACTTTTAAAATATTTTGAAAATTCTACATCCTTTAAATTTATTTTTCCCTCTATTTTGCGATCCTTGGAAAAAGGAGATAGAATTTTTGCATAACAATCTATCTTTTCCTTATCAACTATTAGATCATTAAAATTAAAAGCTGTAAAAGACTTATTACCGTTAAATTCTAATTTATCCGCAGTGAGCTTTTTAGAATAGCTGTTCATCATGATATCATCAATTGAGCCATTGTATTGTAAGATATTATTTTTATAATGTAAATTTAGATTAAAGTTCATATTAAGTGAATCGATCTTAGGTAAGTTCAATTTATGAAAAGAAAATTTATTTATTTGTAAGTTACCCAACAAAATTTTCCCTCGATCTAAAATGACATCACTACTAATTTTACAATCGTTAGAAGAACTACAACTAAGCTCAATTTCGGAAATATCAGTATTTTTGATTGAGACATCTATCGAATCTAGCGTATTTTCAATTTCTATTTCATTATTTTTATATTGAATTGATACTTTGCCGGAATAGACCTCTAATCTAGTAAAAAATCGAGAGATATCTGGTATTTCAAATCCCGCTCCTTCCTTTTGGGAATCGCTTTTCTTGAATTTAAAATCAAGATCGGGATTGTAGATCTTAATTTTCTTGATCGACTTAAGGTCCTTGAACTTAGAAAATAATAATTTTATTAAATTATACTCAATATAAATTTGATCAATTATGAGATCATATTCATCTTCTTTGTGAACAACAAAGTTGGAAACTTTAAGATGTTTATCGTTGAATCTAAAATCTTCAATATTAACTTCGGCTTCTAATTGAGCTGCTAATGTTTGAGTTGCTTTTTCTTTGATTATATTGTCGATCTTGGTTAGGTTAACAACTATATAAAACGATATGTTTATGAATAGAACAATCAAAACAATGATTATTAGCCATTTTTTTCTTTTCACTAAACTATCCTAGATTTACTTAAGATCGTTTTATTAAAATTCCATCTTTTAATTTGTAATGTTGGTCCATTCTTTTAGCAATCCTTTCATCATGTGTAACTATAACGAAAGTTTGATTTCGTGTTTCATTTAATTTAATTATATATTTCAACAATTCTTCACTATGTTTTGCATCAAGATTTCCAGTAGGCTCATCAGCAAAGATGATCTTTGGATTATTGATCAAAGCCCGAGCTACAGCCACTCTTTGCTGTTCTCCACCGCTTAATTGATTTGGATAATGATGCTTTCTAGAGAGAATGTCCAGAATCTTTAATAATTTTCTAGCTTCCCTTAGACTCTTTTTCAAATTCTTAGTTGCTATAAATTGTGGCATTGCAACGTTTTCTTCCGCTGTAAAATCACTTAAAAGATAATGGAATTGAAAGATAAAACCAATTTTTTTATTTCTGAATTTATCAATGTTTTTCCGCTTTGGAGTTATCTTCTCACCCGAAACTAATATTTCACCTTCATCAGCTTCATCTAATGCACCCATTAAATGTAATAATGTGCTTTTGCCACTACCGGATTCTCCAGTAATTGCAATTTTTTCTCCAGCCTTAACATTTAGATCAACCTTATCTAAAACTACTAATTTACCTGCATTTTCCTGGAAACTCTTTCGTAAGTTAGAAACCTTTAGAATAATTCTATCTTTCATATTTTATTTATTATCCCTTAAAATATTTATTACTTTTAACTTATTTATATTTCGTAATGAAACCATTGTAGCAACCAACACAACCACCATAGCCGTGAATAGGATGATAATCCAGCTTTGAAAACTAAATTCAGTATGAATCGTATCTAAGAAATAAACATCTCCTTTTAAGAGGAAAAAATTCTGCCAACTTAGAAACTTTGAAATTAAATATCCTGTTAGCTGTCCAAACAAGACTGCAATAAATGCTATCAACAATGTTCTGAATAAAAATATATTGTACAAAATTTTCTTAGATGTTCCGAAAGCCCTCATAATACCTAATTCCTGTTTCTTTTCAATAATGGAGGTTGTAACTGAACTCACCACATTAAATGATGCAATGATGATGAGAAAACTTAATATTATAAAAATTACCCATTTTTCAACTTTTAATAGAGAAAATAAATTGGAATTAAAATCGATCCAAGAACTGATCTGATATTTATAATTCAATTCATGATTCCATTTATAGGCAAAATAATCCGCTTTTTCGATGAAGTCAGTTCTTAATTTAACTTCCATCATAGTAAATTGGTTATTCATCTGGTAAAAATCTGCAGCTCTATCATAATTAATAATAACGTATTTACTATCATACTCGTACATTCCCGATCTATAGAGACCTACTACTTTGAAGGATCTTTCTTTTTGCTGCACTCCAAGAGCAGTAATATCTGAACCCAAAGCACTTATAATTTTGAATTCATCACCAATTTCGAGACTTAATACTTTAGCTAATCGGTATCCTAAAATAGCACTGTCTCCGGATTTTAGCTCAGCAGATCCTTTGAAAACATAAGTTTTGTAAGAATTCGACAATTTATCATTATCCCATTTTAAACCACGTACAACAGCACCTTTTACTTTTCCTGCCTGAGAAACCATTCCCTGATTAATTATCATTTTACTATAACAATCCACTTCATCTTGCTCAGAAAGAAATGCAGAAAGTTCAGAATTGTGGTCCTCTTTTAGATCATCATCTTCAGAATTAAAAAAGTAAACATGAGAATTTACACTTAATATAGTATCTTTCAATACATTTTGATATCCATCGAAAATGGACAAAGCTACAGTTAATGTGGCTACAGATATTATTATACCTAAAGTCATAAAGATTGTATCAAATTGTAACCACTCCTTTTTTGGAGAATTAAAAAAAATTTTATTGAAATACAAAATAATTTTATTCATAGTAATTCATAAAATATACTATGAGCTTTCTGTCAATAGTTGAGTAAATTTCATAAGATCCGCCCAAATAAAATTTGAATAATTCTTGCCAAAACTAAATATTTACTTTTGTTTGGAATAATAAATGTATTAATAAACAGAAAAAGAGGGTGTTATGAAGATTTTAAAGTTTTTTTTCATATTTTGGGCAATTTTCTTCTCTATAAAAATTTCTGCTGAATTTAGAGAAATTGTAATAGAAGATTTTGAAAGTGGTAGTTGTACATTATTATCATATCCGGGAGAGGATATGGAACCTGATGCCTGGACGTTGGACACAAATAACACACCAAATCAAAATTCCGATTATTCTCTAAAGATCTTTGGAAACTCATGGAAAATCGAAGAGATCGAACCTACTATGATCGATTCAAATGATGTTTGGCAAATTTCAGAATATATTGAAGATAAAGGTGAGATTCATGGTTTTGGATTAAGTGATGGAAATAATGAACTTCTCTATTCACTTGATGGAGAAGAAGAACTTAATATCGAAGAATGGGTTGTAGCTTATCAAGGCGCTTTCCCAGAAGGAGAATGGGTTAACTTTCAGCTTCCAGTTGCAGATGATTGGATGGCTAGATTTGATTATTTACCCACCGTTACTGAAATAATTTTCCTTAATGATAATGATGCCTCCTATGGAGTGGTTTACTTTGACAATGTGATAAACATTACTGAAGACCTTCCTGTTGCTCCGATAGTAAATATTTCATATTCGATTGGTAGAGTTCAAAAAAACTCAAAAGGTGAGAGAAATGTAAATGTTCAATTCGACTGTGAAATAACAGATCCGGACAGTGATCAACATACTTTCAATTGGAATTTTGGAGATGGAAATTCCAGTAATATCCAAAATCCTCTTCATAATTTTATCATTGAAGATGATCATGCTTATACTGTTCATCTTGATGTTCTTGATGAGACAGAGCTCTTCGGTTTCGCTAGTTGTCAAATAGAAGTCGATGAAGGAACTTCCAGCTTTCCGTTAACTATAAACTTCGTTGGCGATATTATGCTTGGCAGGCATTATGAAGATCCAGGTGGGATCATTCCTGTTCAAGGTGTAGAGACTATTTTTGAACCCACTCTTTCTATTTTAGGAGAAGATGCAGATATCTCTGTAGCTAATCTTGAATGTCCTTTAACGACTCATTACGTTCATCATCCTACCAAAACAATTTATTTTAAAGGTGATCCTGATAATGCTGCTGGTCTATCCTATGCTGGTATCGATCTGGTATGCTTGGCCAATAATCATGTAATAGATTACATGCTGGAAGGGATGCAAGAAACAAAGCAAACTTTGGATGATTATGATATATTATATTCAGGGGCAGGAGCAAATTCTTATGAAGCATACCAACCACTCTTTTATTCTAAAAAAGGAGTTTCGCTATCTTTCTTGAGATCCAGTGACAGAACTGGACAATATAATAATTACCAACCCTATCTTCAAGCCGGTTATAATAAATTTGGATTTGCTTATATGACTCCCTATTACGTTAGAGAACAAATACAGGAAGTGAAGGATGTTTCTGATCTTGTAATCGTGGAAACTCATTCTGGTAGTGAATATTCTACAGCACCGGGAGCAAATTACGATTTTGCAGATGTCTTTGCCGGTTGGGATGAAAAAGACTTCAGTCAAGATGAAGATTATACACCAAGGATTGATGTACCTCATATGTGGGATGTAGAGATCCGTCATTTTTTTATTGATTCTGGTGCTGATATTGTCATCTGTCATCATCCACATGTAATTCAGGGTGTAGAAATGTATAACGGAAAATTGATCGCTCATTCATTGGGTAATTTTATCTTCGATCTTTCTTACTTTGAAACTTTTCCAACTATGACTTTAAAAGCAAAGATAGATGAACGTGGATTTTATGAATATTCGATAAAACCTGCTTTCATCGATGATTACATTCCTCAAATAGCTGAAGGTGAACTAGGAAATTATATCTTAGATTATATTGCAATGAAATCTAAAGAGATGAATACTTATCTATATGTAGATCGAGAGAACGTAGAAGCATTTGTCATAACCGATACGCTTACAATGAACACCAGAACAGAGCACTATGAAAGGCAATTATATTTTGAGCAGATTGATGATCATTATGTCTCACAAGTAATACAACTACCAAAAAACGGAAATATATCTTCAATTGATCACATACTTCCTTTTGGAAATTATGAATATAGAGTTGGTCGAGAGCTAGTTTGGTTTGGTAATTATGAGGATGAAGGTGCCTCTATGTGGAACATCAATAGTAGTAATGAATGGTTTGATGATAACACTTTTTACGAAGGAGAACGTTCCCTTTGTATACATCAGAATGATTATAATGGATATAACATTATTACAAATATGGAAAATCGTATGATAAAAAGATCTGATGGAAAATATTCAGTTCATGGATACATTAAAACTGAAAATGCTGAAGATGTTACAGTACAAGCGAGATTCTATCAATCCCGAACATCAGGTTACATGTTGGGATTGGATAATTTAGATTTGATCAATGGAGATACTGATTGGCACTACTATTATCGGGAACTTGATATTCCTGGGAATACAAACTTCATCGATGTAGTTGCAAATAGCGAATGTCCTAATTCAGGAGAAGGTTATGCCTGGTTCGACAACACTGGTCTAATCGAGTGGGAAGCATGGGAAGAAATAAATTATGCTTCTGCAGATGTTTTGAATCCAAATGATTACTATTATCTGCAAATACGTTCAGAAGAGCCACTGGAGAGAGGATCTGTAGAATTTACAGAAACGAATTATTCTGAACATCTTGTTTCTTCTAAACCAAATGACATCCCAAGTCCAGATCAAGCACATCTATATCAAAATTATCCAAATCCTTTTAATCCAGCAGCTGCCGGGGCTGGACGCAGTCTTACAACAACCATCGCTTTTTCTACGAATCAAGATAATGTACTAGATACTAGAATAGAAGTGTATAATATCAGAGGACAAAAAGTAAAAGTTCTCGTTCCAAGTGAATCCAACACAATCTCTAAAGTAGGAAAAAACAAAAAATATTTTACAAACTGGGATGGTACAGATGAGAATAATCATACTGTTGCTTCAGGAATATATCTGATCAATTTAAAAATTAATGGAAAATCTGTGGATACAATTAAAGGAGTTTTAATAAAGTAACAAAAAGGATTATAATGAATAAAATATACTCTGTAATATTACTTTTAATAGCATCTATATCATTAAATTCAATAGAACTGGAGCTAAATTCAAATTATCTAGATCTCACCGGAGATTTTGAACTTAATGAGATCAAGATAGAACGAAGCAGCTCAGAAATATTTAATAATATACAAATTAAGGATTGCCATAACACATCAATTCACAAAGGCTTTAACTTACCAATTTATTCAAAATTGATCGCTCTTCCAAACGTTGGAAATTATAAAATTTCAAATGAAAATTTCTCTTTTAGGGAATATCAACTAGAATATAATATATCACCATTTATCAAGGATAGTGAGTTTAATGCTGAGAACTATGATAAAAATATATGGTTCCCTCAGGATATGGTTAAAATTTCTGAACCTGTTATCATGCGTGGTAATAGATTTTCACAAGTTTCTATCTCTCCTTTGCAATATAATCCCAAAAAGAAAAAAATAAGAATTTTGAAAGATGTTAATATTTCTATGGTCATGGATAACTCAATTACCAAGAATCGTTTACATAAACAAATACCATCAACATCATTTAAGAGAGTTATTGAAAAACAAGTTTTAGGTGCTGAATTACCTCGAGATAATAATTATGGACAGTATCTTTTTATCACACCAGATGCATTTACAGATGATCTTCAACCTCTTATACACTGGAAAGAAAAGCTAGGATTTAAAGCTAAAATTGCTACCCTTTCTGAAACTGGATATACCAAAGAACAAATTAAAGATTACTTGCAGAACGCCTATGATAATTGGGAAGCACCACCTGAATTTGTCGTACTGGTAGGTGATGAAAGCGGGACTTATTCCGTTCCTTCCTTTTTTGTAGAAGGTTATTATACACCTTGGGATGTTACCGATCATCCTTATACTCTTCTGGATGGTGATGACTACTTTCCCGATATTTTCATCGGTAGATTTTCCGTGCATGATGCTATGGAATTAAATACGATCATAAGTAAGATCATTAATTATGAAAGTGATCCTATAATTGAGACGGATTGGTCTACAAATGCACTTATGATAAGTTATGTAGATAATTGGTATGGATATTTCTCAGCCCGGGAAACTGTGATGGAAGTTCGCAGTAAATTATTAAATTATGAATACACTGTTGTAGATACTTTTATTTCACCTTACCAAAGTGGTAGTGTTTCCGAGATCACAAATATGATCAATGAAGGGAGATCTTTTGTTAACTATCGTGGAGCTGGAGGTCCGGAATATTGGTGGGGTTCATATGGACCGCTTTATACATCTGGTGATATCTATAACCTCAATAATGGCTTTAAATTACCTATGGTCACCAGTATAACTTGTGGTGGTGGAAATTTTGCTTACGATGGTGCAGAATCTTGTTTTGGTGAATTGTGGCTAAATGCAGGTAGTCCCGGAAATCCAAAAGGTGCAATTGGTTTTATAGGTCCTAGCGAGATCGATACTAAAACACCTTTTAACAATGCTAATGATATGGGTATTTATCAAGGGATCACTCAGGAAAACCTCTTTCGTTGTGGTGAAATGTTGTTAAGAGGTAAAATGGAATTATACAATAACTATCCTACTTGTCACGGCTGGGGAAATTCTCTTAATTCCGATCAATTCTATTTTTATGTTTATAATCTATTAGGGGATCCAGGATTATCCGTCTGGACCTGCTCACCTAAGGAAATTAATTTTGTTTTTGATGATACATTAAATAGTAACATGAACTATATCGAGATCGAAATGATTGAACCAATTTCAGATATGGAAGGATTTACAATTGCGATCACTAATCAAGATAGTCTGACTACTACTGGTGTTACAGATGAAGATGGTAAAGTAAATATTCCAATTCAGTTGCAAGAAGGCTCATATTCTGTAACTGCATCTAAGTATGGGTTTATTCCAGAAATTCATGACTTAACTGTAACAAGTAATGACATTGTTGGTTTAGCAGATTACAATTGCTCAGATGTAAATTCTGGTGAAATAGTAACAATAAATACAAACGTACAAAATTTTGGTGTATCAACTGCAAACAACGTAAACATGACCCTTTCTTCTAATAGTGATCTTGTTCAAATATTAGATGGTTCTACCACTCTTGAAACTTTAGAACCGGAAGAATTATGCACTTATGATTTCCAGATACAACTCGATCCTTTGTGGAAAGAAGGAGCTCAAGTTGATCTTCTATTGAATATCTCCTCATCTTTGGGAGATAATGATTTTTTACTTCCTATATCCATTTCGTCCCCCCTATATTATGTTTCCGAGTTCCTTGTAGAAAATCAACATTTGATCCAGAATGATATTTCAGAGATAAATTTTGAGTTTGTAAATTTTGGTAGTGTAAATTCAGAAGCTACAACAGTTGAATTGAGCAGTATGTCTGATAATTATAGCGTTATTAACTCTGTGTGTGAATTGCAAGAGATTTCAGTTGGTGATAGCTCATTCTGCAATCCCCAATTTTCTATTGAGATAGGAAATGCTATATCCGGAGAAGCGGCTGAGTTTAAATTGCAAGTTCTAAAAAATGAAGAGCTTATGCAAGAATTATTCTACTCTTATCCAATTGGTGTGATAACTGAGGATAGCCCTACATTTTCATCGTATGGTTATAAAGCAATAGAATCTTGTGATTCAGGAAATTTTCTTACTCCTGAATATAATTGGATCGAGATAGATCCAGGTAACGGAGGAAATGGAACTTTTGTCACAGAAGGTGATGATTCTGATGGTATAACTAAAACTATTGATCTTCCTTTTGAATTTACCTATTTTGGTCAAACCTATGATAAAGTTTCTATCTGTACTAATGGGTGGATGTCGATGGGAATAAATGATCGCGTATTTTTCCGTAATAGAAATATACCTTCGGGAGTAGGATCATCTGCAATGATAGCACCATTCTGGGATAATCTGATCTATGGAGAAGTGTATTCCTATTATGATGTACTAGAGAATTATTTCATTATTCAGTGGTCAGACTTTAAGAATTTTTATAGTTATCAAGATGAAATTTTCCAGGTAATTCTTTATGATCCTGAATATTATATAACAGAAACTGGTGATGGAAATATAAAATTTCAATACAAAGAAATATCAAATTCTGATAATGGTGATAATTATGCAACGATTGGCATTGAAAATCACTCTCAAACTGAAGGTGTGTTAATCACATTTGCAAATATCTATCCTCCTACTGTACATGAGATCTCAAATGATACTGCGATCTTGTTCACAACCAGTGATATGAATAACGTACATAATGATGATCCGATAGTTCAAAATCAGAAGATCGAGTTGTATCAAAATTACCCTAATCCATTTAATCCGTCTAGTGCCAGACAGGTTCCATCTACCACAATTTCTTTTTCTTTAAATGAAGACCAAATGAAAAACGCAAGGATTGAGATTTATAATTTGAAAGGGCAATTGGTAAAAACTTTGCAGTGCAACAATTGTG
>LSCM01000170.1 GCA_001577185.1 Cloacimonetes bacterium TCS62
TCAAAAGTGATAAAGAACCCAAAGAAACAATTTCAGAAAGCATCCCTGATGAAGACGAAATCGAAGAAATAACTCCACCGGAGAAAAAAGATGTAAAACCGCTTAAAGAAATAGATCCTGAGGATAAAAAAGAGGAAATAATAAAGTTACTTGATCAACTGAAAAATATCGATAATGATAAGATCATAGAAGTTTTATCCGAAAATATAGAAGATCTGGACAACTTAAATAACATAAAACTATCCGATATTCATTTTGCTTTAAACTTGTTAGATAAAATTGATGAGTAGAGCCAAGAATAACATAAATAATTTATGTAAAAAATGTGAAAGAAACTGTAAACAAGCTAAGAATGTTATTGTGTTAGGATGCCCCAATTTTAGTAAAAAACCGGTTCAATTGGAAATTAAATTTTCGTATTACAAAAAAAGAGTTGAGAAATGAGAATCATTGCTGGTAGATTCAAAAAAGCTAATTTATATTCCATTTCTGGAACAAGAATTAGACCTACAACAGATTACACCAAGGAAGTGATATTTAACATTCTTCATGAGTTAGAAGATAAAAAAGTTCTAGATCTATATTCTGGTTGTGGTAGTTTAGGTCTTGAGGCTTTAAGCAGAGGTGCTGCTCATGTAACTTTCATTGATTTTTCTGAACATGCGATCGGGGCTATGATAAAGAATTTTAAAAAGTTGAATTGTAGTTCTGAATGCAGAATTTATCGAAAAAGAGTATCCTCATTTTTAAAAAAAACAACCAAAACTTTTGATATTATTTTTGCTGATCCACCCTATAATAAGAACTTAGTTAACCAAACTATTGATAAAATATTAAAAAATACGATATTGAATCCTGGAGGTAAGATCATTGTTGAGCATTCTCCAAATGAATTAATTCAGAATCTTTGGGATGCGAATATTAGCACACGACAACTTTCCAGAAATACTTCACTGTCATTTATTTCCTAATCATGTACTATTCATAAAACTGAGTATGGTCTTGACTTATAAGCAGATTATTTTTTTTTGGATAGTAGTAAATGAGGTAAACTATGAAAATATATAATACTTTAACAAGAAAAAAGGAAGAATTTCACCCGATTGAAGAGGGTAAAATAAAATTATATGCATGTGGTCCTACTGTCTATAATTATTTTCATATTGGTAATGCTCGCGCTTTCCTCTTCTTTGACGTAGTGAGAAAATATTTTGAATATTCTGGTTATGATGTAACGTACGTTCAAAACATCACCGATATAGAAGACAAACTTATCAATCAATCAAAAGAAGAAGGATTAACAGTACAGAAAATTGCGGAGAAATACTTTAATTCTTTTCTGGAAGATACCAGAGCTTTGGGTATCAAGCAAGCCGATCATCAACCTAAAGCAACTGAATATATCGATGAAATGATAAAATTGATCAAAAAATTAGAAGATAAAGGTTTTGCTTATGAAGTCGAGGGTGATGTTTATTTTTCCGTAACCAAGCTACCTGACTATGGAAAATTATCCCATCGTGATATTGATGAATTAAAAGCCGGTGCACGTATTAAGGCAAATAAACAAAAAAAACATCCAGCTGATTTTACGCTTTGGAAAAAAGCCAAACCCGGGGAACCAAATTGGAATAGTCCTTGGGGAAAGGGACGTCCTGGTTGGCACACTGAATGTGTAGTGATGTCTCGCTCTTTATTAGGAAAAACTTTTGATATCCATGGTGGTGGTAACGATCTGATCTTCCCACATCATGAAAATGAGATAGCCCAAGCAGAAGCATCAACTGGTAATCCACTGGCAAATTTTTGGATGCATAATGGATATTTGAATATTGAGGGTGAAAAAATGTCTAAGAGTCTCAATAATTTTTTCACTGCACGTGATATTATGAAAGATTATGATTCAGATACAATACGTTTTTTCTTTTTGTCCAAACATTATAGAAGTCCAATAGACTTTAATGAAGATATTCTTAAAGAATCTAAAAAAGCTATGAGAAGTTTTTATACATTACTAAAGGAAGTTGATTATCTTAAGCTTAGACAAGATGAACCTAAGTATTCTACAGAACTGATAAGATATAAAAATATTTTTATTAAAGCTATGAATGATGATTTTAATACTGCAAAAGCCATTTCCATCTTATTTGACATTCTCAAAGCTTATCGTAAGAATAATAAGATCAATTTCGTGCATCTGATCGTCGAACTGGGAAATTCTTTGGGTTTCTTTCAAAATCTTGAACAACAATTATCAGAGGACCTAAATCAAGTAAGTGAGCAACTAATTCAACTTTTAATAGAATATAGAAATACGTTCAAAAAAGACAAAAATTGGGCAATGGCAGATACTATTCGGGAAGATCTTAAAAAGATTGGAGTTCAATTAAATGACACTCCTTCCGGTACCGAATGGGAATTGATAAAGTAATTAATCAATTTAGATCTGAATTAGCAATAATCACTTTCAATTAATTTTTTACTATAAAAATAGATTCACCTAATATGAACCACATTCGGGTTAAATATTTATTAAAATGTTTGACAGATATCTATAAGCTAAAATTTTGACATTTCTTAGATTATATGTTCTTTATTTAGGATATAAGGTGAAAAAATTTGACAGAAGATTTATCTAAAATTTTCTGACTCGACTTGAATTTGCCGACGTGGCTCAACGGAAGAGCACTCGACTTGTAATCGAGCGGTTGTGGGTTCGATTCCTACCGTCGGCACCATTAAGGAGGGGTTCCCGAGTGGCCAAAGGGAACAGACTGTAAATCTGTCGGCAGTCGCCTTCGGAGGTTCGAATCCTCCCCCCTCCACCATTTGTGCGGGAGTAGCTCAATTGGTAGAGCATCAGCCTTCCAAGCTGAGGGTCGCGAGTTCGAACCTCGTCTCCCGCTCCATAATTAGCTCATGTAGCTCAGGTGGCAGAGCGCATCCTTGGTAAGGATGAGGTCAACGGTTCAAGTCCGTTCATGAGCACCAGAAATAACGAAATTAATTTATAAACCTAGGAGGTTACTATGGCTAAGGCGAAATTTGAGAGAAGTAAGCCACATGTAAATATTGGAACAATTGGTCATGTAGATCATGGCAAGACGACATTAACAGCCGCCATGACTTTATATTTAAGTAAAGGTGGAGGAGCAGAATATTCTAGTTTTGATAGTATAGACAATGCTCCTGAAGAGAAAGAGCGTGGAATTACTATAGCGACCGCACACGTGGAATACGAGACGGAGAACCGTCACTATGCTCATGTGGATTGTCCAGGTCACGCAGACTATGTAAAGAATATGATAACCGGTGCAGCTCAGATGGATGGAGCAGTATTGGTAGTATCAGCTGCCGATGGTCCAATGCCTCAGACCCGCGAGCATATTTTGCTTGCCCGTCAGGTAGGTGTACCAGCGATGGTAGTATTTTTGAACAAAGCTGATTTAGTAGATGATGAAGAGCTTCTAGAGTTGGTAGAGATGGAAGTTCGCGAGCTACTTGATGAGTATGAATTTCCAGGTGACG
>LSCM01000171.1 GCA_001577185.1 Cloacimonetes bacterium TCS62
AACCGCTCTGGAGTAACTTCGATAATCAAAATAGGAAGGAGCAAGCGAAACAGCATATGAATCGTTGTTATTTCGTACTGCATTAAATATGTAATACAGCATCTCGTCAGCTCCATTTCCAAAAGTTAAACATTCTTGAGGTACTTTGGTATAATGGGATAGTTGCCCTAATAATGTCTTTGTAATATCGTTGAAATATCTATTTAAGTGAACATCTCCCATTTTTGTAAGAAATTCATTTTTAACAGATACAAAAGGGTCTAAAGAACTTTCATTCAAACCCATTTTGTATTTTTTATCTGGAACATTAATATTCACAGGTTTCTTCTTTTTAAGATCATCTCTAAAATAATACATGATACCTCATTCCAATCATTTTAATCTATTAGATTCTATCATTAAAATTAGTCAATCACAAATTCTATTTGACGAAAGTTAGTAATAATTTAATTTTAATAATTTAAGGAATAGAAATGAAGAGATATAATTTTATTTTATTTGATGCAGATGGAACTTTATTCGATTTTAATAGGGCAGAATTCGAGGCATTTGAATTCTGCATGAAAAATTTTGGTGTTGTTGAGAATATATACGAACTTCATTCAAAGTATGAAATTATTAATAAAAGTTTATGGAACGAATTTGAACAAAGAAAAATTTCAGCATCTAAACTCAGAACAGATCGATTTAAAAGGTTTTTTGATAAAGTTAACCTCAAGCTTGTTCCCGAAGACTTCAGTAAGTTGTACTTAAGAAAATTATCAGAAGGAAAACATTTGATCAAAGGGGCAGAGGAGATCATAAAATATTTTTATAAAGATCATAAAATGGCTTTAGCAACAAATGGATTAGCAGATGTACAATATCCGCGATTCAAATCTGCTAAGATAAAAAAATATTTCAGTCATGTTTACGTCTCTGAAGAAATTGGGTATCCGAAACCAAATATCAATTTTTTTAAAAGAATTTTTTCTGAACAGCCTTATCATGACTCAACAATCATTGTAGGAGATAATTTAATTTCGGATATTAAGGGTGGAAATGACTTTGGAATTGACACATGTTGGTTCAATGAAAATAAACGAATTAATGATAAAGATATAATTCCTACTTATGAAATAAATGAACTTAAGGAATTAAAAAATATAATTGTATAAAGGAGTAAATATGAAACTAATTAAAATAACGTTGTTTATAGCTATTTTATTCACGCTTAGTTGTGGAGAACAAGCTGAACTAGGTACCAAAAAAAATCCTGTAAAAATGTTCTTCGTACCATCTATGGAAGCTGGAAAAATTGTACTTACTGGTAAAGAAGTAGCAGATTTCATTCAAAAAGAGACAGGATATCATTTCAAAGTAGCAGTTCCTACTAGCTACGCTTCCGTGATTGAAGCAATGGGAACTAATGAGACTGATATTGCATGGTTAGCAACTTTTGCCTACGTTCTGGCTCACGAAAAATTTGGAGCTGAAGTTGAGCTGACTGCAATTCGACAAGGTATGGAAAATTACAAAGGACAATTCATTACCAGAGCCAATAGTGGAATTAATGATATAGAAGATATTGATGGTAAAATCATAGCATATACGGATGCAGCTTCAACTTCGGGTTATATGTATCCTTCAGCAATTTTAAAAAAGAAAAACATCAAACCCAAAAAGTTCTTTTATGCTGGTGGTCACCCACAAGTTGTTTTAGCTGTATATAACGGAAAAGCTGATGTAGGTTGTACTTTCTGGTCTCCAGATCGTGACGGTAAGCCAGCTGACGCTAGGCGAGCGGTTATAGAAACATATCCAGATGTTATGGACAAAATAAAGGTCGTAGGTTTTACAGATCTAATTCCAAACGATACCGTCACATTTAGGAAAGATTTCCCACCTGAAATGAAGAAACAGATCGTTGATGCTTTGTTAAAATTTGCTGCTTCCGATGAAGGTCATGAAACTCTTGTAAGATTATTAGAAATAGATGGTTTTGTACGTTCAAATGATTCTGATTATGATGTTGTGCGAGAAACCTTGAAGGCATTAGGTAAAGAAGCTTCAGAAGTTCTAAAATAATGACTTAAAGATCATCGATTTAATTGATTTTTTAAGATTTGTAAAACTAAAAAGGAAATCACATGAATATTCTTGAATTAAAAAAGTTAAACAAGATCTATGCTTCTGGAACACATGCGCTTAAAGATATAGATCTTAATGTAAAAAAAGGTGAATTTGTAATTTTATTAGGCTTATCCGGTTCAGGTAAATCTACTTTACTACGTTGTTTGAATAGATTGATAGAACCTACTTCTGGTAAGATAAATTTTGATGGACATGATGTTGTTAAGTCAGAAGGAAAAGCCCTAAGAATAATCCGCAGAAAGATTGGTATGATTTTCCAGCAGTTTAATCTTATCAAAAATTTGAGTGCGATTATAAACGTTTTAACCGGAAAACTTGGTTATATTTCCATTTTACATTCACTAACGTTTAAGCAACATAAGGATGATGTAGATTTTGCAAATAGTAATCTGAAAAGAGTTGGTTTGGAAAAGTTCTCTAATAATAAAGTAAGAAACCTTAGCGGGGGACAGCAACAGAGAGTAGCTATTGCTAGAGCTTTGATGCAAGACCCAAAAGTGATATTAGCTGATGAACCAGTTGCTAGCCTTGATCCTGCTACAGCTGATTCTGTTATGAAGTATTTAGGAGAACTTAACAAAAATGATAATATGACAATTTTATGTTCTTTACATTTCTTGAGTTTAGCAAGAAAATACGGCTCCAGAGTTGTAGCTTTAAAGGATGGTAAAATAGTCTTTGATGGAACACCCAAAGAGATCGATAAACAAAAGTTTCAAGATATTTATGGTGAGGATGCAGAGGAGGTAGAAATAAGATGAAGAATAAAATAAAATTTACAATACAATCTATACTGACAGATTTATTATTTTGGATTTATGTATTTGCTTGCTTCTCATTTTTAAGCAATAAGTTTTTTGGGTTTGATTTTCATTATCTCCTAATTTTATCCATGGGATTTCTTTTAGCTCTGATCTTTAATTTAACCGGTATTTCTGTTGGCAGAAAAATATTCTTTAAAACAACTAAGAAGAAATGGACTGAGTCGTTTTGGGGTTGGTCGATCGTTTTACTTCTCATCGTTACATTCACTGTTGGTTGGAATGTTGTTGAGGTGGATCTCTATAAATTTTTTACAAAGATGAAAAATGCAGGTGGCATTATGCAAGGGATTTTTGATCCCAACTTTAACATTCTTACAATTTGTTTAGTCGCTTTAGCCGAAACGATCTACCTAGCTTTATTGGCAACTGTATTAGCAATTCCATTTGCTTTTGTACTTAGCTTTTTCGCTGCACGTAATTTAATGCCGAAAAATGCCATTGGTAATACAGTTTACATTGTTGTGCGAACTATTGCAACCATCTTTCGTTCCATCGAGGCTATTGTTTGGGCAATAATCTTTAGCGTATGGGTTGGTATTGGTCCTTTTGC